>NZ_BAAGXS010000008.1:0-127327 GCF_054779715.1 Actinophytocola sediminis
GACCGGTGCCTCGGCGGCGGCCGCTGCAGCCTTGCCGGCCTCGCCGATCCGGTGCAGCAGCTCGGCGTTGTCCGGTTCGGCCTGCGCGGCGCGGGTCCACAACGCGCGGAGCGCGTCGTAGTCGCCCGCGGACTGATCGAGCAACGCCTGCCAGTCGACCGGCTCGGCGACCGGCTCGGCGGCCGGCTCGCCCGGTGCCGGCTCGCCCGGTGCCGGGACTGGTGCGGGCTGGTCTGTGCGCTCGGCCGTCGCGCGGATCGGCTCGCCGGACTCGTCGACGTCAGCGCCGAGCTCCTCCGGCGTGTAGTGCACGCCGTTGAGCGCCTCCTCGCACGCATCGCGCGCGCACTCGGTGACCGCGCGGGCCTTGCACATCGCCTCGGGGTAGCGCTCCCACGGCTTCGGCTTGCCCTTGCTGTCGCGCGCCCACAACTGGCCGTGCTTCCGCTCGACGAGACCAGCGGCAATCGCGCGCTCGATAGTCCACTCGGCCCGGTAGGTGAACTCCGGGTCGTCGTGGCGCACGATCTCGCACCAGCCGGCCCCCTTGGCAGCGTCGTAGCCGGACCGCAGGCGGTGACCGGCCTTGCGCACCAGCGACGAGACCATCCCGGCCGAGGCGGTGGGCTTGCCCTCGATGATGTGCAGGCCGTTGATCGCGGCCAGCGGAGCGAGGCCGAGCATCTCGCCGTACTCGGTCGCGTAGAGCACGTTCGCCGGCTGCTTGCGGTAGGCGCTCGGCAGGAGGCCGGAGTCCGCGAGGGCCTTCGCGTACGTGATTTTGTCCTGCAGGCTGGCGCCGCCGTGCCGGACGATCTCGGTGCCGGTCACGCGGCACCACCGAGCCCAGCAACAGGCACGTAACGGTCGACCCACGCGAGGCCGGTCCGGTCGAGCGCGAGCTTGGCGCGGGTCACCGCGACGTAGGCGAGCATCGCGTCAGCGCGCGGCACCTGGCCAGGGCTTCCGTCGGCGTCAGGCTTCGGCTCGTGGAAGTCGTCGGCGATCTCGACGCGCGGCCACTCGCGGCCCTTGGACTTGTGCGCGGTGCTGACGATGACGTCGGCCTGGTCCTCGCTGACCGTGCGCGACAGACTGTTGATGATCTTCGCCGGGCGGTACTTGTCGACGAGATCCACGAACGGCTTGAGGTCCGAACCGCCCTCCTCGACGTACTCCTGAACCTGTCGCCAGCTTTCGAACGTGAATAGCTCCGGGTGGGACGTGCGGCGGCCGGCCTGCAGCTCCTCGGCGGCCTCAGCGAGCCGCACCAGCTCGCCAGCACCACCGACCAGCGCCGGCCGGCGGCCGGCGTCGAGCGCCGCGATCACGCGAGCGACGGCGCCGGCGTTGGACCGGCACAGGACCGCGTCCGGCTCGGACAACACACCGATCGTGGTCGGCAACGACGGGTTGCCCCGCACCCGCATCGGGGTGTCCAGGATCGACAGCCACTTGTTCGCCTCACGGGCGACCGCCTCACCGAACCGCCACGATTGCGTCAGGAACAACCGGACGTCGGAGGGCCAGGTGGCGAGCGCGTCGACCGCGCCGCGCCAGGCGTAAAGCTGCTGGCACCCGTCGCCGATCGCGACCCGCTGCCCCTGCTGCGACGTCACGACGTCGGCCGTGACCGGGTTCGAGTCCTGGGCCTCGTCGAGCATCACCACGTCGTAGGACAAGCGCGGGCGCGTGAGCTGCCACATCTTCAGGTAGTGGTCGTGCTCGAACCGCACCGCGCGGCCCTCGGGGTCGCGCAGGTCGGCCCATGCCCGGCGTGCGACCGGCAGCACCGCGGCCGCCAGGTCCCTCCGCGCGCGGAGACCGTCCTCCCACGCAGCGAGCAACTCGCCGGCGACCTGGTGCTCACCGGAACCACGCAACAGCGGGATCTGGGCGTGCCACCGCGCGAGCTCGGCCACGCTCGGCGTGCCGGGCAGCTGCGGCAGGTGCTTCTCGGCGAGCTCGTCGTCGGCGGACTGGCAGAACCGCTGCACGGTGGCCAGCGCCAGCCGGGTGACGTGGGCGGGAGTGAGGGCGAGGTGCTGGCCGATCTCGACGTGGTCGCGCACACCGAGCCGACGGGCGGTCTCGGTGTTGGTCTGGCGGGGCAGCTTGAGCCGACGTGCGTAGGTGCGACCGACCGCGCCGAACGCCAGCGCGTGCACGGTGCTGCACCGGGCGTGCGCCGGGAACGACGCGGCGGCCTCGTTGGCGGCCGCCTTGTTGTACGCCACGTAGAGGATGCGGCCAGGCATCTCGGCGGCCGCCAGTCGCAGAGTGCTCGTCTTGCCGGCGCCGGCGGCGGCCTCGACGACGAGGTTGCCGCCGGAGCGGCAGGCGTCGATGACGGCCTGCTGCTCCGGGGTGGGCTGGTAGGTGGTGGTCACCTGGTCTGGTCCCTTCGGGTGGTCGAGGTGTGGTTGCGGCGACGGATGCGGCGTGCGGCGTGGCGGGTGCAGAGCCGGCGGTACGCGGGCCGGTGCGTGGCACCGCGCCGGAACCGCACGAACCAGGACGCGACGTGGTGGCAACCGGGCTGGCGGCAGTCGTCCGGGCCGCCTTGGTCGAGCAGCCGGGGCACGGCGGCGAAACTCGCCTCGACCGTCTCGAGGTCGCGTCGGTGCTGGTCCTGGTCGGTCAGCACGTCAGCCCTCCTCGTCGGTGTCGTTGAGGGCCTGGTGCAGGCCGTCGACGAGCTCCTGCGGGCTCAGCCGGGCGGCCTGCTGGCGGAGCCTCTCGGCCCGCTCGGCGCGGGCCTGGCGGGCTCCCTCGAACGCGGCGCCGATCGGTGCCCGGCGGGCGGGGTTGAGTTCGTGGCGTCCCATCACCGGCCTTCCCCTCTGGCCGCTTGGCGGAGGTTCCTCGTGTCGCGGAGACCGCGCGCGACCTTGGTCGCCTTCTCGTACTTCTCGACTGCCTCGAGCACTGCTGGGGCGATGACCTCGTTGGTTACCGCGCGGTCGGTAGGCTGCTGGTCGGTCATGGGAGGTATCTCTCCTGTGGTCTGCGGGCCTGTCGCGTCTCTTTGCCGGGAGCGATAGGCCCGCGCTTTGTGGGGGGGTTCCACCGGCGTGAGCGCCGGGGGTCAGGGGGTCAGGCCGCGGGTTCCCGCTCGAGCCGGCTCGAGGACCTGCCGAAGGTGTGCTGCAACTGGTCGCGCTGTGCGCTGGACAGGTCCCGCCAGGAGGGCGCAGCAGCCATGTGGCGGGCGACCCACTCGGCGACGGTCTCGGGGCGGTCAGGAGCGGGCGAGCTCATGCGGCCTGGTCCTTGTCCTGCTGGATGAGCGCGTTGACCTTGACCTCGAGGACCGTCGCGAGCGTCGCCATCAGCGCCGGACGCGGGCGGCAAACACCTCGTTCGATCTTGGACAACTGCGAGTCGCTCACCGGGGTACCGGCGGTCTTGCACCGCGCGGCCAGCGCTCGCAGCGACATGCCGCCCCGCTCACGCAGCTTGCGGAGGCTGTCACCGTCGAACGCGGTTGAAAGTCGGCCGTGTGCCATGACGCAGAAGATACGCAGAGAAGTCGCAGAAGGCAACAGAATAACGCAGGTGTTACGCAGAGGGATCGCAGGAACGCAGCAGAGATGCCGGTGTTATGCCACAGATTGTGGACAAATAGTGGACACTCTGTGCACATTTGCGTTGTTCTGCGTTATGCTGTGGCGCGGATGCACTAGTTCGGGGGCTAACGCAAAGCCGAGGTGACCGGCATGAACGACACCGACGACCGCCTACGCAAACTGCTCGCTGGGGCGCTGGAGGACCGAGCCGACGAGCTCGGTAAGAACTGGCGTCAGATAGCGGGCGACGGCGGCATCTCCTACGAGACCGTCCGGGCTGCCAGGAAGGGCGACAGCAAGCGGATCACTGCCCAAACCAGGCGTGCGCTCGAGCGCGGCCTCGAGTGGGACGTCCGCTATATCGACCAACTACTCGTCAAGCTCCGTCGTCAGGCGGCTGATGAACTGGACGCGCCCGCCGAGCCGGTTCTGCGTGACGATGTCGAGCGCGACCTCTGGCGGCTCGCGGAGTCCCGCGATCTCGGGGAGCGCGGAGCGTGGCTGCTCATAAACGCGTATCGCGGTGACCAACTGCAACCGAGTGACTCTGATGAGTTAGGTCAGAAGAAAACCGGGTAGGGCCGATCGGGGGTTTTTCAATAACGAAGGCGTAACACTGCTTTCTCGAACTTATGTTCGTGGCGAGTGTGGAGCGTGTGCCTATCTCCATCTTGATCATTTCCGTAATAATTCTCACATTCGCAGTCGCCTTCGTCGGATACGGCATGTGGTGGATTCGACGCGAGCGCCGAAAGGTCGAGGCGTACCTCGAGGGGATGGCCCGCATCGTCGCTGCTAGACACAACGGGGACGGCGGGCAGGGCGACAGCGGGAAGCCGCGAAGACACTTACGGGCCGTGCCCGTGGTAGCGGCCGTGGTGGCCGTGGGGGAATGGCTCCGCGAACGACCGGCGACGTCCCTCGGCCTCGTTGCTCTGGCAGGGGTGATGGCCGCTATCGCGATCGCCTTGCCGGAGTCGGCGAGGCCGCCGGCAGCGGATCCACCCGTTACGGCGACACCGCCGAGTTTGCCGAGTTCCGCGGTGCCCGTGCCTGCACCCGCCGAACCGTTTACACAGAGCGCCGAGCCGATCCTCGAGGAACCGACCACCCCGCAACCGAGCTCGGCACCAGCCGATGCGCCGAGACCTGACCGGCCGCCCCCAGCGGAGGTCCCGCAGTCGACGCCACCGGCGACGGAACCGCCGGGCGACGACCCGCCGGCGGATGAACCGCCGGTCGACGACCCGCCCGAGCCGGTCGACCCATGCGCCGGGTTGCTAGACCTTGACGTCGTCGTTGGCGAGCTCGCCCACGTGCGAGTCTGCCTGCTCTCCATCCTGACGTTCAGCCAACCAGAGGACCTCGATGTACCGGGGATCGAAGACACCCCGTCCAGTCTTCCCGGTTTGGTGAATGATCACTCGGCAGAGCGCCCTTATTATGGTGCGCTTCTCAAGTAAGCCAAGTCCATCCCAGAGTTCATCTGCTTGGGGGCCGGCCACGTCATATACGAGCGACGGCAGAATGCTCGGTTTTGCTCGCTTTTCTGCTTTGGCAATCATGGGGAGCAGCTCGGCTTCGATGTGTGCCAGACCGATCTCCGATAAAGTGCCTTTGGCTGCTTGGCTGTAAAATTTTTGGAGTCTCGTTTTCAACTCGGCGACCTCTGCTGCGGCGCCGCCAGCCTCCCCGGACGTATCGAGGCTTGCGAGTTGCTCGAGGACGTCGTCTTGTGACAGCCATGCCTTCATCAGGCTTTCGACGAGCTCGTCTACTCGGTCCTCCTGGCGCGCGAAGCAGTAATTCTTTGCGCAGTTGTAGACGAAGGAAGAGGGTTTTTTAGGGATGGGGACGGCGCGGGTTCGCGCCTTGCATTTACCGCATTCGGAAATTCCTACCAGGAGGTGCTTGACCCTGCTGTCCTGGCGGTACTTGTCCCGGTCTGGGTCGTTTGTAAGTGCGATGAGACGATAATGATTCTTCTTGGAAATAATCAGTGGCCAAGTAGCATCGCCGACTACCTCACCCCGAAAAGTTCGGAGCCCAGCGTACGCAGGACGGACGATCATCTGTCCCATGGAGCTACCTGTCCACTCCCCGCCCCCAGGGCTAGGGATATCTCGTTTGTTTAGGTCTTTCGCAATGGAGTAACGAGACTCTCCCGCCAGGATCCGCCGCGCGATCTCCTGCACGATCGCGGCCTGCTCCGGCCAAGTCTCGCGCCGGAGCAGCTTCCCCGTGGCCTCGTCATACACCGACCGGTAACCGTAGTTCTTCAGCCCATGAGGCTGGCCGGCCTGCGCTCGCGCGCGCACCAGGCGGCCGACACGCTTACGCGTGATGCCGGACTCGCGTACGGCGAGGCTGGCCTGCAGGTCGAGCATGAACGCGTCGTCGGGGTCGCACGGGTCGTAGGTCTTCCCGCCTACGTCCATCAGCACGTCGTTCTCAATGCACGCGGCCATCAGTGCTGCCCAGACGGGCCGATCTCGGGTCGCTCGAGAGACCTCCCATGTGACCAGGACACCGACCTTGCCCTGGCTGATCAGCTCCATGACCTTCTGCCAGTCCGGCCGAGTCTTCCTGCGGGCGTACTCGCTTGCTGAGATGCCGTCATCGCGGAATCGGCCACGGCCACCCTTGCCGTCGGCCTCGACGAGAGGCCAATCCTGGCGGTCAACCCGCCGGTCGCACTCGTCGAGTTGCGAGTCGACCGAGAGGGACGGCGCACCGGTCGCACCGCCACCGCGCTTCGCGAGTTGGGAGTTGCGGCCGTAGATCAACGCCGGGCCGTCGGGCTGTCTCCGGCCAGTCTCGTCCTCGAGCGCGTAGATCAGAGCCGTCTTGTCCTTGGTGTTGCCCACTAAGTCAGTGTATAACGGTGCTTGGTGTCCGCGTAGACGCCGACCTGGCGGCCGAGTTCGCGGGAGAGCCGCTTGGACAGGTCGAGCACTTCCTGGAAGGTCGGCACCTGGTAGCGGCCGTCGTAGATGGTGTTGCGCTGGCGCACGTCCGGGATGCGCTCGGTGGCGCGCAGGGTGCGCAGCTCGGCGAGGGTGAAGTCCTCGGTGAACCAGCCGGTCACCGCGACGCCGTCGAGGTCCTTGGTGGTCTTGCGGTCGGCGAACTCCGGGTGCGCGGCGACGTCGGTGGTGCCGCCGATCTCCGGCTCGTGCCTGGCGACCAGCACGCCGTCCCTGGTGATCACCAGGTCGGGCTCGATGTAGTCGGCGCCAAGCCGCGCGGCCAGTTCGTAGGAGGCGAGGGTGTGCTCCGGCCGGTAGCCGGAGGCACCGCGGTGACCGACGATCAGGAAGTCGTCTCCTCGGCTGGCGGACGCGCCGGTGCTCGCCGGCCGGTCCGCGGTCGCCGGCGCGGCGCCGACCAGGGTCAGCGCGGCCGCCGCGGCGACGGTCATGCGCAGGAACTTCGGACTCACGGGGTTCCTCCTCGCTAGATGTGGCCAGCGCATGCTGACCGACGCGGGCAAACGGCATCAAGACCACGCGGGAACGGTGGGGAAACCCAGCTGATCACTTCTGTGTGACCGTCGCCACGGGTAGGTTGCTTGGGTGATCAGCGGTGCGGAGCGCGCCGACACGCCGGTAGAGGTCGGGGAGCACGACGAGGAACGCCCGGCTCGCCGGTTGTCGGGACGGTGGGAGCTGTTCGTCTGGGCCGCGTCGATCGCGGTCGCCCTGCTGGTGCTCAAACAGGTCTTCCTGCCCTTCGCCCAGGGCGGCCAGTACTACCTGGTGATCTTCCTCGGTGTGACGCTGCCGCTGGTGTTCCTGTGCTACCGGCCGCGCGGGCGCAGGAGCGAGTCCGAGACCGACAACCCCGGTCCGCTGGACTGGGCGTTCGCCACGGCCGCGCTGCTGGTCGGGCTGTACCCGCTGATCCCGCTCGCGATCGCCGACTTCGGCGGCGACTACGACGCGTTCCTCAACCGCCGGGGCATGCTGTCCACCGCGGACATCGTGGCCGGCACGCTGCTGCTCCTGTTGGTGCTCGAGGCGACCAGGCGCACCACCGGGTTGGTCCTGCCGGTGGTGTGCCTCGCGTTCCTGGCCTACTCCTACTACGGCGGCTACCTACCGGAGGGCTTAGGCATCGCGCACTCCGGCGTGGACTACGACCAGATCATCAACGGGCTGTACAACGAGGACACCGGCTTCTACGGCACCCCGATCGACGTGGCGGCCACCTACATCGTGCTGTTCACCATCTACGGCGCGGTGCTCGCCTCATCGGGCGCCGGCACGTTCTTCGTCGACCTGAGCTTCGCGCTGTTCCGCCGCTCGCGCACCGCCCCCGGCCGCACCGCCGCGTTGTCCGGCTTCCTGCTCGGCACGGTGTCCGGCTCCGGCACGGCGACCACGGTGAGCCTCGGCGCGATCACCTGGCCGGTGCTGCGCAAGGCCGGCTACCCGAAGGAGAACGCGGGCGGGCTGCTCGCGGCGTCGGGCATCGGCGCCATCCTGTCGCCGCCGACCCTTGGCGCGGCGGCGTTCATCATCGCCGACTACCTCGGGGTCGACTACCTGTCGGTGCTGGTGTGGGCGATCGTGCCGACGCTGCTGTACTACCTCGGGATCGTGTTCGCGGTGGAGATCGACGCCCGGCGATTCGGCGCCAAACCGGTGGACGTGGAGACTCCGCCGGTCGGCAGGGTGCTGCTGCGGGGCGGCTACCACTTCCTGTCGTTGGCGATCATCGTGGTGTTCCTCGCTCTGGACATCCCACCGTTCGCCGCGGTCGTCTACGCCACCGGAGTCGCGGCGGTGTTCGCGCTGGTCGCCCGGCTGGTTGCGGCCAGGGACGACGGACTGGCCGCCGGCCTGCTCGGCTGGGTGCGGGCCATGGCCGACTCCCTCGCCACGGGCATTCGCGGCGCGCTGCCGGTGATCGCGGTGTGCGCCGCGGCCGGCATGATCACCTCGACGATCGCCAAGACCAGCCTCGGCCAGGAGCTCGCCGACGCGCTCGTGGACGCCGCGCAGGCGCTCGCGTCCGACCCGGCCGTGATCCTGACGCTGACCGCGATCTTCGCGGCGGTGGCGGTGAGTGTGCTCGGCCTCGCGGTGCCGGTGACCGCGTCGTTCATCATCGCCTGGGTCGTGCTCGGGCCGGCGCTGATCGACCTCGGCGTCGCGAAGCCCGAGGTCGCGATGTTCATCTTCTACTACGCCGTGCTCTCCGAGGTGACGCCGCCGACCGCGCTCGCGTCGGTGGCCGCGGCCGCGATCACCGGCGGCTCGGTGATGCGCACGATGTGGCAGACCTGGAAGTACACCCTGCCGGCGTTCCTGGTGCCGATCGCGTTCGTGCTCACCGACAACGGGTCCGCGCTGTTGCTGCATCGCCCGGTCGGCACCGTGCTGTGGGTGTTCGCGGCGTCCGCGCTCGGGGTCGCCGCGCTCGCGGTGGTCACCGGGGCGTGGCTGTTCGGCCCGGCCCGCTGGCCAGAGCGCGTGCTGTGCGGGTTCGGCGCCGTGCTGCTGCTGTACCTGCAGCCGCTCTCGGTCGCGCTCGGGGCCGGCTGTGTGGTCGTCGCGGTCGTGGTGCACCTGGCCACCCGCTCGAAGCAAACCGTTACCGGACAAGGAGCTTGACATGCGATCGACGAGGATCGTCGCCGGCGCGTTGACCGTGGCGCTGGTCGCGGCCGGCTGTGGCGGCAAGCAGGAGCGGGAACCGGCGGCTGGCGGCGACGCCGGGTCGTGCGAGGCGTCCGAGGGCCGGATCACCATCGCCACCGGCAACACCGGCGGCGTCTACTACACCCTCGGCGGCGGCCTCGCCCAGGTGATCAGCGACAACACCGACCTCAACGCGGGCGCGGCGGAGACCGGCGCGTCGGTGCAGAACATCCAGCAGCTGGTGGCCGGGGACTACGACATCGCGTTCTCACTGGCCGACACCGCGGCCGACGCGGTGAACGGCAGCGGCTCCTTCGACGGCAAGCCGCAGGACGTCGCCGCGCTCGCCCGGATCTACTCGAACTACACCCAGGTCGTGGTGCGCGCGGACGCCGGCATCGAGACGGTCGCGGACATGCGCGGCAAGAGCATCTCCACCGGCTCGCCGAAGTCGGGCACCGAGGTGATCGCCAACCGGCTGCTGGCGGCCGCCGGCCTTGACCCGGCCGCCGACCTCTCCGCCCAGCGCCTTGCCCTGCGCCAGACGGTCGACCAGATGAAGTCCGGCCAGATCGACGGGCTGTTCTGGTCCGGCGGCCTGCCGACCCCGGAGATCACCGACCTGACCACCTCGCTCGGCGAGGACGTGAAGTTCATCGACATCACCGACCTGTTGCCGGCGATGCAGGAGATCAACCCGGTCTACGACGAGGGCACGCTGACCGCCGACACCTACAAGCTGCCGGCCGACGTGTCCACGATCGTGGTGCCCAACATGCTGCTGGTCCGCAGCGACTTCCCGGACAACGACGCGTGCGCGATCACCAGCCTGATCTTCGACAAGAAGGCCGACCTCGTCCAGGTGCACCGGGCGGCAGAGGAACTGGACGCGGGGAAGGCCACCGAGACCGACCCGGTTCCGCTGCACCCGGGCGCTGAACAGGCCCTGAACACCAAGTAGGTCCCCCGGGCATCTACGCTTTCGTTCGTGCGAGTCCTGGTTATCGGCTCAGGTGCGCGCGAGCACGCCCTCGTACTGGCGCTCGCGCACGACCCGACTGTCGGCGCGCTCGCGTGCGCGCCCGGAAACGCCGGCATCGCCGCGCAGGCCGAGACCTACGGGGTCGACGTCACCTCACCCACCTCGGTCACCGACCTGGCGGTGGAGTGGCGGGCCGACCTGGTGGTGGTCGGGCCGGAGGTGCCGCTGGTCGCCGGGGCCGCCGACGCGGTCCGCGCGGCGGGCATCGCGTGCTTCGGCCCGTCGGCCGCGGCGGCGCGGATCGAGGGCTCGAAGGCGTTCGCCAAGGAGGTCATGGCCGCGGCCGGGGTGGCGACCGCGACCAGCGAGATCGTGGACAACCCGGCCAGGCTCGATGCCGCCCTGCGTCGGTACGGCCCGACCTGGGTGGTCAAGGACGACGGGCTGGCCGGCGGCAAGGGCGTCGCGGTGACCACCGACCTCGCGGCCGCCCGCGCGCACGCGATGACCCTGCTCGACGCCGGCCACCCGGTCCTCCTGGAGTCCTTTTTGGACGGTCCGGAGGCGTCGCTGTTCTGCCTGGTGGACGGCACGACCGTGGTGCCGCTGCGGCCGGCGCAGGACTTCAAACGGGTCGGCGACAACGACGCCGGCCCCAACACCGGCGGCATGGGCGCCTACGCCCCGCTGCCGTGGGCGGCGCCCGGTCTGGTCGACGAGGTGGTCGCCAAGATCGTCGCGCCGGTCGTCCAGGAGCTGGCGGCCCGCGACTGCGCCTTCTCCGGCCTGCTCTACGTCGGCCTCGCGCTGACCGACGCCGGGCCACAGGTGATCGAGTTCAACTGCCGCTTCGGCGACCCGGAGACCCAGGCGGTGCTCGCCCTGCTGCGCACCCCGCTGGCCAGGCTGCTGCACGCGACCGCCACCGGCGCCCTCGCCGCCCAGCCACCGCTGGAGTGGTCCGACGGCGCCGCGGTGACCGTGGTGATCGCCGCCGAGGGCTACCCCGGCTACCCCCGTTCCGGTGACGTGATCACCGGCGCGGACACCGACGGCGTACTGCACGCCGGCACCCGCCGCCGCGACGACGGCGCCATCGTGTCGGCGGGCGGACGGGTGTTGTCGGTGGTCGGCACGGGGGAGACCGTGGCCGACGCCCGCGCGGACGCCTACCGCAAGGTCGGCGCCGTACACCTCGCCGGCTCGCACTACCGCACCGACATCGCCGAACGCGCTTCCGCGACCACGTGAGCTTGGTAGCCTCCAAACTGGGACCGGGTTAATCACAACCAGTTGGGGGCGACGGGATGCTCATCGCCGGCGAGTTCGGAAGCGGTATCACTGATGCCTTCCGCCAGGTGGATCTGGCCACCAGATCCCTTCGCTCAGGCACGTTCACGGTGAACAAGGACAATGTCCTCGCCGCCGCCCGGATCATCGAGAACCAGGCGGACAGGATGTCGAGGACGTTCCGTCGGGCCAGGCGGGAGTTGTTGGTCCGCCCGCCGGGCGGCGATGACGTCAGTACCCGTATCGCGCCGGCGTGGAACGACCGGCTCGTTGACGACGAGGACTCCTACGCCATTCGGATCGAGCAGTACGTTGGCGGTCTGCGGAAGCTGGCGGTCCAACTCGGCGACACCGCGAAGGCCTACGGCTACAGCGAAGAGCAGATCGAGGCCGCATTCAGGGGACAGAGTGCGTAGAACGTTCGTCCTCGCGGTCGTCTGCCTGTTGACGATCGCCGTCGCCGGGGCGTGTACCGACGCCACTGGCGGTCAGGCCGTCGGCAACGGCGGTGGCGACACGGGGACAAGCGACGAGCCCCAACCGTCCTCAGACAGCGGGGAACCGACGGTCGATCTTCCGCAACGTCCCAAGGAGTTGAGCCTGGACGGGCTGGAGCCGTGCTCGGTGCTCACCCAGACACAGGTCGATCAGCTCGCCACGGAGTTCAAGTTCGACAAGCCGCCCGAGCCGTACAAGGGCGAAGGCGATGTGCTCTGCACGGTCGAGCAGTCGGCGGAGCCTTTCCAGGCCGTCGACATCTTGCTGATCACCAACAAGGGCATCGAGCAGTGGCTTGGCGACGACAACAACGTGGACTCCTGGCCGGTGACGATCGCGGATTATCCGGCGGTCAGCTTCAAGCTCGCCGGTACCGACGACGAGGAGTGCTCGACGTCAGTCGGCGTCGCGGACAACCAGCAGCTCATGGTCAATTATCCGCCCCTGGGATCAATCGACTACCGGGAGCTGTGCAAGGTCACCGAACGGATCGCCACCATGGCGACCGAGACGCTGAAGACGTTGAGGTGAGGGAGTAATGGACGGGGACTACGGACTCAGCGACCTGCGCTTCGAGGGGTACTCGAACGAGGACCTCGCCAGTCAGGTGGACGGTTTGCGGGACGGCAGTGGCCCGGAGAGCATGGATGGCGCCGTCCGGGCGCTGGTCAAGATCGCCGATGGTCTGGCCGACACCGACCGCATCCTGCGCGAGCAACTCGCCGAGATCGGTGTGAGCTGGGAGGGGACCGCCGCCGACGACGCCACCCTGGCGACCCAGTCCGCCTCCATCTACGCCGAGGACGCCACCACACCGGTCACCGACTCGGCGAAGAGCATCAACGAGCAGGGCGACAGCTTCACCACCACCCGAAACTCCGCCCCTGAGTCCGGCACCCTGCGCGGGCCGAGCGAGGAGAACTTCGGCGACCGGGTGGCCGGCTTCTTCGGCCACACGACCGATCACGCCAAGGAAGTCCAGGCCACCGGCCAGGCGCGGGACCAGGCCATCGACGGCCTCAACGGCTACCAGTCGAATAGTTCTGAAGCACTCAACCGCTCCAGAAACCTGCCCGTGCCGCCCGGTATGAATCTGGTCGCACAGCCCGTCGAGACCGAGCTTGGGGTCACGGGGGCCTCTGGCCTCAACGGTGGCAGCGGGACCGGTCCGAACGGCGTTCCCGGGTCCAACGGGTTCCCCGGCTCGAACAACTTCTCCGGTCCCGGCGGCAACAACCCTGCTCTGCCGACCAGCGGCCCGGGCAGCAACAACCCGCTGCCGACCAACGGCGTGCCGCCGGACGGCCCGCCCGGCCGCCAGTTCGGCTCCACCCCGCCGATCAACCCGGCACTGCAGCCAGGCCAGAACCCCGGTCTGAACGCCCTCCGCCCACCCCTTGGCCCCATCCCGGTCGGCGACGCCGCGCTGATGGCCGCCGGCGGCGCTGGCGGCGCCAGCGCGGGCGCGGACGGGGACCGCACGGTTCGCGGCGGCGCCAAGAGCGTCGCCCCCGGTCGTGGCGTGCAGATCGGTGCCGCTCCGGCCGACGAGGCCCGCGCGGCCCGCAACGCCGAGAAGTTCGGCGCCAGAACCGGCCGACCAGGGTCGTCGCTCATGCAGCCGGCCGCGGCCGGTGCCGGTGGGCGTACGGCCGACGGCGAGGAGGACAAGGAGCACGTTCGCCGCTACGGGATCGACTCCGCCGACGTGTTCGACGACGACCGCGTGGTCGCACCCGAGTCCATCGGCGACGAGCCGGATGACCACTAGCGGGACCGTCAAGCTCTCCACGCTCGAGTTCGACGTGCTGTGGGAGCGTGCGCGCCTGCCGCGCAAGCACGAGGCGATCGCCGTGCCCAGCCCAGGCAAGACGCACACCGAGCGTGCCGAGCTGGTCGCGAAGGTGCTGGCCGAGCTCGGCGCGCGTGGGCTGGTGGTCGGCGATCGCGTCACCGGTGAGCTGTTCGACAAGCTCGACCTGCTCGCCCGCCCCCAGCTGAGCATCGACAGCTGGGTGTGGTCGAACCGGGAGATCAGGGCGCTCACCGCGGTCACCGGCAACCAGGCGGTGCTCGCGGTGGTCGAGGGCGACGAGGTGTGGCTGATCCCCGCGCGGGACACCGCCGTCGCCGAGTCCGCGGTGTCGGTCTGCGGCGAGGCCCCGGCCGGCCCCGGCATGTCGGTGAGCCTGCCGACCGACGTGCTGACCGCCGCGGACGCCGAGGCCGGCGGTGACAGCCGGGAGCTGTCGGCCGCGCTGATCCGCCGGGGCGTGCCGAACTCCGACGCGAAGAACCTGGCCGTCATGGTCACCGGGATGGACCTGCGCGGCCAGTTCGGCGTGAGCCGGGCCCAGCGCGACGGCCGCCCGACCCGTGGCGGCCGGATCGTCGCCTTCCACGACACCCCCCATGGCAGGTACGCCTACCTGGCCAAACCCAACAACGACGGCCGCAGCTGGAGCACCGTCACCCCCGCGGACAACCGCCGCCTCGCGATGCTCATCCGAGAACTGCTCGACGAGGTATGAGCCGATGACCGAGGCGCGGCTGCTGAAGGTCGCCGAGCGCGCGGCGGTCCCGCCCTTCCACGTGATGGAGGTGCTGTCCTCGGCCAACGACCAGCAGCGCGCCAGGGGCGACGTGATCTCGCTGGCCGCCGGCCAACCCTCCGCACCGGCCCCTCGACAGGTGCTCACCGCGGCCACCGAGGCGTTACGCGGCCCGCTCGGCTACACCGAGCAGCTCGGCATCCCCCAACTCCGCGAGGCCATCGCCGACCACTACGAACGCCGCTACGCGCTGGCCGTCGAGCCGCACGACGTCGTGGTCACCACCGGCTCCTCCGGCGGGTTCCTGCTCGCCTTCCTGGCCGCGTTCGACCACGGCGACCGGGTGGCGCTGGCCCGTCCCGGCTACCCGGCCTACCGCAACATCCTCAGCGCGCTCGGCTGCACGGTCGTCGAGCTGCCGTGCGGGCAGGAGACCCGCTTCCAGCCGACGATCGAGCAGCTCGACGCGGCGGCGGCGCAGGGTGGGCTGGACGGTCTGGTCGTGGCCAGCCCGGCGAACCCGACCGGCACCATGCTCGCGGCAGGCGAGCTGGCCGCCATCGCCGGCTGGTGTGCCGCGCACGGCGTGCGGCTGATCAGCGACGAGATCTACCACGGCATCCGCTACGGCACCGAGGAACCGGTGTCGGCCTGGCAGTTCTCCCGCGAGGCCGTGGTGGTCAACTCGTTCTCCAAGTACTTCGCGATGACCGGTTGGCGGTTGGGCTGGCTGCTGGCGCCGAGCCAGCTGCACCGCGCGATCGACTGCCTCACCGGCAACTTCACCATCTGCGCGCCCGCGCTGTCCCAGTACGCCGGCGCGGCCGCGTTCGACGCCTACCCCGAGCTGGACGCGCATGTCGCGCGGTATCGGGCCAACCGCGACGAGCTGGTGGCCGGCCTGCGCGCGCTCGGCATCACCAAGCTCGCCCCGGCCGACGGCGCGTTCTACGTCTACGCCGACATCGCCCACCTCACCGGCGACTCGATGGCGTTCTGCCAGCGCCTGTTGGCCGACACCGGGCTGGCGATCGTGCCGGGCATCGACTTCGATCCGGTCGAGGGCCACCACTGCGTGCGGCTGTCCTTCGCCGGCCCGTCATCCGACATCGACGAGGCGCTGCGCAGGCTGGGCGGCTGGCTGCCCTGAGGGGACTTCCCTGATGTGCCGGCCGCACCCGCCTGCCAGACTCGGTGGCGCGGAACCGTCGGCGAGCGTCGTTCGTTCACCCGGCATGGCCACCTTGGCCGGTTTCGGGGAGAGGTTGCACCCACCATGCTGTTGAAGATCATCGGCGCGATCATCGTCATCTGGGTGGCGTTCACCGTGCTCGGTTTCGTGTTCAAGGTGCTCGGCACCCTGCTGATCGTCGCCGGCGTGCTTACGGTCGGCGCCATCGGCTATGCCGCCATCAAGGGCAGCTCCCGCAAACAGATCGGCCGCTAGCGCGCCCCCATGCCGGCCACCCGGTCGAGCACGGTGGCGATGTCGGCCTGACTGATGTCCCGGTGCGGGATGAACCGGATCCGGCCGAGCGTCGGCACCGCCAGCACCCCAACCCGCCGCAGCGCTTCCAGCGTCGCGCCGGCATCGGGGGTGGCCGCGAGCACGATGTTCGTCTCCGGTTCCTCGACCTCCCAGCCGAGCGACCGCAGCCCGGCGGCCAGCTTCGCCGCGTGCGTGTGGTCGGTGGCCAGCGTCGGGATCCGGTCCAGCGCGATGAGCCCGGCGGCCGCCAGCACCCCACCCTGCCGCACGCCGCCACCGAGCATCTTGCGCACCCGCCGCGCCTGCTCCACGAACGCCGCCGAGCCGGCGACCACCGACCCGACCGGCGCGCCGAGGCCCTTGCTCAGGCACACCTGCACGGTGTCCACGCCGACGGTCAGCGCGGCGGGCGGCACCTCGAGGGCCACCGAGGCGTGCCACAGCCGCGCGCCGTCCAGGTGTACTCGGAGGCCGACGTCCCGCGCGGCGGCCACCAGCTGCGCGTGCTCGTCCGGCGGGGTGACCACGCCGCCGGCCGCGTTGTGCGTGTTCTCCAGGCACACCAGCGTGGTGCGCAGCGCGTAGTACGGACTCTCCCCACCACCGGCCGCGCGCACCGCCGACACCGGGAGCTGCCCCGGCCGGGTGCCCCAGTCGACGGCCTCCGGCATGCCGCCCGACAGCCACGCGGCCGCGCCGAGCTCGTCGTTGAGCACGTGCGCGCCCCGGGGGGCGATGAACTTCTCCCCTCGGCTCAGGTGCACGGTCAGCGCGATGATGTTGCCCATCGACCCGCTTGGCACCCACAGCGCGGCGCCCACCCCGAGCAGCTCGGCGACCCGCTCCTCCAGCCGGCGCATGGTCGGGTCCCGATCGAGCACGTCGTCGCCGACCTCGGCTCTGGCCATGGCGACCCGCATCGCCTCGTCCGGTTTGGTGACGGTGTCCGAGCGGAGATCGATGAGCCTCGTGTATGTCACGATCCGATCACACCACATGCCGTTGGAGGCATCCCCGTTGGCACCTTGGGCGTCCTAGGGGGTGGCATAGATCTCAGCGAGCGTCCATGCAACCGTTGACCCGACAGCTTCCGTCCCCACCTAAGCAGACGACGAGCGGAGAGAGTCCGCGTGGAACAGCGCGACGAGGAGGACTTCGCGGAGTACTTCGCGGCCCGGCGTGACGCCGTGCGGCGATCCGCGTACCTGCTGTGCGGTGACTGGCACCGTGCGGACGACCTCGCCCAAACCGCGTTCGTCGCGCTGCACCGGAGATGGCGCAAGGTCCGCGATCGAGCAGCGCTGGACGCTTACGTCCGCAAGACCCTGGTGCGCGCGGTGATCGACGAGTCCCGGCGTCCCTGGCGCCGGGAGCGGTTCGTCGACGAGCTGCCCGAGACGGCGCGGCCCGGCGACGACGGTGCCGGCGAGGTCGGCGAGACGGTCGCGAACCGGACCGCACTGCTCGACGGGTTGCGGCGGGTGCCACCCCGACAACGGGCGGTACTCGTGCTGCGGTACTTCGAAGGACTGGACGTGTCCGCGACCGCGGAGGCGCTCAAGTGCTCCGAGGGCACCGTGAAGAGCCAGACCTCGCGGGGCCTCACCGCGCTGCGCGAGGCTCTCGGCGACACACTCGACGACCTGCGGTCGGCGACATGAGGAGGGAGGACGTCGATGGACGAGCACAAACTTTCCGAACTGCTGCGTGACGCGGTCGCCGACGCGCCGCCTCCGACGTTCGACCACAACGGCGTCACCCGCGCGTCGGAGCGACAGCGGGTGCGCGTACGGAACGGCGTTCTCACCGGTTCGGCACTTGGCGTAGCCCTTCTGGCGGGCGCGACTGCGCTGAGCGTGGCATTGTGGACAGGGACTAACTCGTCCGGTCAGCCCAATGCCGCATCAGGCGGCGATGCATCCGGTAACGGATCCGCTGCTCCATACGAGTTAGAGGAAGAGAGAGCGGCCGACGCCCCCGCTTCGGTGGGTGGCGACGACACAGACTCCTCTCCGGAGTCGCGGAAGCAGGGCCGCACTTCGGATGAGGAAGCCGGGCCTGCGGGGCCCGGCAGCACCCCTAGCGGGTGCGACCAGGCGGACCGGGAGCTCGCTGCTGCCCTCGCGGGCGAGCTCCCGGCCGCCGCACTCCCCGAAGACTTCACCTGCCAACCCGACGTGACAAACGTCACATTCAGGCTGGACGACGGTGGTGTGGTCACCGCGATGCTGTTCGCCCCGAACACCATGCTGGGCTCCGGGGACGAGCAGGGCATGACGGTGAAGACCGCCGACGCCACCACCGCCGACGGCCGTCGGCTCGTGCTCTTCAGCTCCGCGCCCGAGCCCGGCCCGGTGCCGCTGGCCGACGAGCTCGACGCGTTGGCCGACCGGGTTGCCGACCAGTACTGAGCGCTGACCTGGCACGATCTGTCCGGATGACGGCCGCCAGCACACCCAAGGGCGAACGCCGCCGCCAGGCCCTGGTGCTGGCCGCGGTGGCGCTGCTGGTCGAGGGTGGCTTCGAGGCGGTCCGCCACCGCGCGGTCGCCGAGCGCGCCGGCCTGCCGCTCGCCTCGACGACCTACTACTTCAACTCCCTCGACGACCTGGTCACCGCCACCGTCGAGCACCACGGCCGAGCCGAGCTGGACCGCGGCGCGGCACTGCTCGCGGCGCTGCCGACCCAGCGCCGGGGCGTCGACGCGGTCATCGACCTGGTGTTGGACCAGCTGCTCGGCCCACCGGCGGGCGACCGGGACGCCGAGCTGGTGCTGCTGCGCTACGAGCGCCTGGTCGCGACCTTCCGCCGCCCCTACCTGCGCCCGCTGATGCACACCCTCGGCGGTGAGCTGCGCGGCCTGCTGCTCGAGGTGTTCACCCGCTCGGGCATGGACGTCGACCGCCGCCGGCTCGAGCAGCTCATCGCCCTGGTCGACGGCACGGTGGTGAACGCGCTGATCGAGATCGACCCCGACCCGCGCGGGGTGGCCCGTCGGGCACTGCACGAGGTACTCGCTCCCTGAGCCAGGCAACCCTTCCGGCCGCGCGCCCGTAAGCAGTGGCAGCGCCCAGCAGGAAGCGCCGGAAGGAGCCTGGATGCGTAAGGCCGACGAGGACCGGTTCCGGGAGTTCACCCGGGAACAGGCGGTCCCGCTCAGACGCACGGCGTACCTGCTGTGCGGTGACTGGCACCTTGCCGATGACCTCACCCAACAGGCACTGATCAAGTTGCACGGCGCCTGGACGCGGTTGAAGTGCGAGGCCCAACCGGTCAGCTATGCCCGCAAGATCCTGTTGCGCTGCTGGCTGGACGAGCGCCGCCGGCCGTGGCGCCGGGCGGAGCGGCGCGACGGTGAGCTGCCGGAGCAGCCGGACGAGTCACTGCGACCGGACATCAGACAGGAGTTGGCGAGCCTGCGCGCGGAGTTGTTCAGCACGCTGTCCGAGATCGGGCCCCGGCAACGTGCCGTGCTGGTGCTGCGCTACTTCGAGTCGCTGTCGATCGCCGAGACGGCGGACGTGCTCGGCTGCTCGGAGGGCACGGTGAAAAGCCAGACCACCCGTGGCCTCGCCGCCGCGCGGGCCGTGCTCGATCGCACGTCGTCGCTCAGTGCCGCCGCCCTGATGAAGGAGTACCTGTGATCGAGCAGCAGCTTGCCGCCCGGATGCTGGCGGCGGTGGACCACGAGCCGCCGCTTGGCTTCGACCCCGACGAGATCGCCGGCCGTGCCCGCCGCCGGCGCCGGCAGCGCGGGTTGGCGCTGACCGCGGTCGCCGCGACCGTCACCGTGTTCGGCATCGTGGCCGCGGTGGTGATCGCGCCGAACGACCACAAGACGGTGGCTGACCCGCCTTCCGAACGCGAGGTCGTGACCTGCGGAGACGTCGACTTCGACGGCAGTGCGCCGCGCCCCTACCCGGACGCGCAGCGCGACATCGACCGGCTGAACAGGGAGATCCCGAAGGCGTTGGCGGATCACTTCCCCGAGTGGGAGTTCAAGCCCGTCCTGGACGGCATGCGACGCCGCGGCTGCTCACCGAGCCTGATGGGCACCTACCGGTCGACCGACGCCGGGTTGACCGTCCTGGTTCGGCTGTCCCACAAGTTCGACGAGCTCTCGCCGGGCGAGGGCTTTCAGGGAGAGACAAGGTCGGTCAAGGACGAGTTCGTCGTCGATGGCTCACTGGTCCGCGTCTACCGGGGCAACATGAGCGTGACGGAGATCGAGCTGCCGGGAAGCGTCGAAGGCGGCACCCGGCACGACAGGAACGGGTTCGTCGCCGAGGTGTTCTTGAACGGGCCGAGGGAGGCCGATGGGGTTTACCGCGAGGTCACGGTGGAGGAGATGGGCGATCTGCTCACCGACCCGATCCTCCGGTTCTGAGTAGAAACTTCTCAACCCTTCCGCCGCAGCGCGCGTATGCAGTGACAGAACCGGAGCAGAGCCGTAGGGGGCGCGATGCGGAAATCCGAGGAGAGACGGTTCCGGGAGTTCGCCCGCGAGCAGTCCGCCGCGCTGCGCCGCACGGGTTATCTGCTCAGCGGCGACTGGCATCTGGCGGCCGATCTCACCCAGCAGACCCTGATCAAGCTCTATCGCGCCTGGACCCGGCTGGAGTGTGTCGCCCAACCGGTCAGCTACGCGCGCAAGGTGCTGCTGCGGTGCTGGCTCGACGAGCGCCGCCGGGTGTGGCGCGGGGCCGAGCTGCGCGACGGCGAGGTCCCCGACACCGCCGACGACTCCCCGGGTCCGGACGAGCGGCAGGAGCGGGCGGTCCTGCGCGCGCAGCTGTTCCGTTCGCTGGACACGCTGCCTCCGCGCCAGCGCGCCGTGCTGGTCCTGCGGTTCTTCGAGTCGCTGTCGGTCACCGAGACCGCGGCGGTGCTCGGCTGCAGCGAGGGCACGGTGAAGAGCCAGGCATCCAGAGGCCTGGTCGCGCTGCGGACCGGCATCGACAGCCGGTCCGCGACCGCGATGAGGGAGTTCCTGTGAACGAGAAGCAACTCGCCGCGGACATGAGCCTGGCAGTGCTCGACGAGCCACCGCTCGACTTCGATCCCGACGTCGTGATCGACGGCGCCGTCCGTCGTCGTCGCCGAAGCCGGCTCGCCGCGGCGTCCGGGGCCGCGGCTGTCCTGGTGGCCGTGAGCGCGGTCGCGGTCGGCCACCTTGACCCGCCGAGCGGCCAGTCGGCGGCCAACCCACGGGGCTCTTCGCCGAGCCCGCCCGACACGAACGTGCCGGACTTGACCGCGATCTACGGGCCGTGTCCATTCTCGCTGTCCGACGTCGTGCCGCCCCTGTTGGCCAGGCATTTTTCGGACGTCGAGTTCAAGCCGGCCCTGTCGGCACACACCGACCCCACGCGCCAGCAAAGGTTCAGCCTGACCCATGACGACCAGCAATCCGTCGATGTGACCTGTGGCACGGGGCCCGGAGTTCTCACCGTGTGGCCGAGCGAGACGAGCCAACCCGTCATCGACGAGGAGCGGCCAGGCGGTGCCCGCCTGCTGGTCTTCGTGTTCGAGCCCGAGGTGCCCGGGACACCGCGGACCATCATGGGCCAGTGGGTTCAGGGCAATGAACTCAGCATCATGGTGACGGCTGTGGGAGGCGACAAACTGGTCGGCACCAACGAGATGGTCACCGCCATGACCGACGAGATCGGCGGGACGGACCGCTAGGCTGGGCAAACGTGACAGCCAAGCCGCGTATCCCCAACGTGCTCGCCGGCCGCTACGCCTCCGCGGAGCTGGCCACCCTGTGGGCGCCAGAACACCGGATCGTCCTGGAACGGCGGCTCTGGCTCGCCGTGCTGCGGGCCCAGCGTGAGCTGGGAGTCGCCGTGCCGGACGGGGTGCTCGAGGACTACGAGCGGGTGGTCGACCAGGTCGACCTGGAGTCGATCGCGGCGCGCGAGCGGGTCACGCTGCACGACGTCAAGGCCCGCATCGAGGAGTTCAACGCGCTGGCCGGGCACGAGCACGTGCACAAGGGCATGACCTCCCGCGACCTGACCGAGAACGTCGAGCAGCTGCAACTGCGCGACTCGCTGGTGCTGGTGCGCGACCGGGCGGTCGCGGTGCTGGCCAGGCTCGCCGCGCTGGCCGCCGAACACGGCGATCTGGTGCTGGCCGGCCGCTCGCACAACGTCGCCGCGCAGGCCACCACGCTGGGCAAGCGGTTCGCCTCGGCGGCCGAGGAGCTGTTGGTCGCCTTCGCCCGGCTGGACGGGCTGATCGAGCGCTACCCGCTGCGCGGCATCCAGGGCCCGGTCGGCACCGGCCAGGACATGCTCGACCTGTTCGCCGGCGATGTGTCCACTTTGGACACGTTGCAGCGCAGGATCGCGAGCTACCTCGGCTTCGCCACGGTGTTCGACAGCGTCGGCCAGGTCTACCCGCGCTCGCTGGACTACGACGTGGTCTCCACGCTGGTGCAGCTGGCCGCCGCACCGTCGAGCCTGGCCAAGACGATCCGGCTGATGGTCGGCCACGAGCTGGCCACCGAGGGCTTCCGCGCCGGCCAGGTCGGCTCGTCGGCCATGCCGCACAAGATGAACACCCGGTCCAGTGAACGGGTCAACGGCTTCGCGGTGATCCTGCGCGGCTACGCGTCGATGATCGGCGAGCTGGCCGGCGACCAGTGGAACGAGGGCGACGTGTCCTGTTCGGTGGTGCGCCGGGTCGCACTGCCGGACGCGTTCTTCGCCATCGACGGCCTGTTCGAGACCTTCCTCACGGTGCTCGACTCGTTCGGCGCCTACCCGGCGGTGATCGCCCGCGAGCTGGACCGGTACCTGCCCTTCCTGGCCACGACCAAGGTGCTGATCGCCGCGGTGCGCGCCGGGGTCGGCCGGGAGACCGCGCACGAGGCGATCAAGGAACACGCGGTCGCGGTCGCCCTCGCCCTGCGTGAACAGGGCGTCGAGCGCAACGACCTGCTCGACCGGCTGGCCGCCGACGAGCGGATCCCGCTCGACCGGGCGGCCCTGGCCGAGCTGCTGGCCGACCGGCTGTCGTTCACCGGGGTGGCCGGCGCGCAGGTGGCCTCGGTGGTCAAACGGGTCGCGGACGTGGTCGCCAGGTTCCCCGAGGCGGCCGGGTATTCACCGGCGGCGATTCTCTGACGGGCGGTTACCCTCGTGCGGTGGCGACCGTATCCGCGCTGAGGTACTACCCGGTCAAGGGTTGTGCCGGCGTCTCCGTGCCCGAGTTCGAGATCACGCCGGCCGGTCCGGCCCACGACCGCACGTTCATGTTCGTGCGCGCCGAGGACGGCCTGTTCCGCAGCCAGCGCCGCACACCCCGGCTCGCGGTGATCCGGCCGGCGCTGGTGCACGACGGCGCCAAGCTGACGCTGGCCGCGCCGGGCGTCCCGGAGCTGACCGTGGACGTGGTGGCCGACGGCGATCGCCGCCTGGTGGACGTGCACGGCATGTGGCAGGGCGACGGGGTCGACCAGGGGCCGGAGGCGGCCGACTGGGCCAGCGAGCTGATCGGCGAGCCGCTGCGGCTGGTGCGGGTGCCACCGGACCACGAACGGATGCTCGACGAGCGCCACGGCTGGATCACGTTCACCGACTCGACCCCGCTGCACCTGACCTCGCTGTCCTCGCTGGACGACCTGAACGCGCGGATCCTGGAGCGCGGCGCCGAGCCGGTGCCGATGGAACGGTTTCGCCCCAACATCGTGGTGTCCGGCCTACCCAGCCCGTTCGCCGAGGACGACGTGCGGACCTACGAGGTCGGCGGGGCGGTGCTGCGCTGGGTCAAGCCGGACATACGGTGCGCGGTCACCATGGTCGACCAGGAGGTGGGCGCCTCGGCCGGCCCGGAGCCGCTGCGCACGCTGGCGTCGTTCCGCCGCGAGCCGGAAGGCGGCGTGAGCTTCGGCGTCAAACTGCGCGTCGAGTCCCCCGGCCGGATCGCGGTCGGCGACGAACTCTCGTGCAGCCCTTAGCGCGCGAGCCCGATCGGCAGTGTCCGTAGGTCGGGATACAGGGCGGTCGCGGCTTGCCCGATGCAGTCGGTGACCTCGGATTTCGCGTCATTTCCGGCCGCGGTGAGCAGGTCCGGCGCGCTGGTCACGTGCCCGCGTATCGGTATTCCTCGGTCTCGCAGGCAGGCGACGGCCTGATCGCGGACGTGTCCGTCCATCCGTGGTTCGTGCGTGTCGACGTAGATCTTCTCCACGTAGGAGAGGTGCCGGAGCCCGCATTCGCCGATGGCGGCGTTGAAGTCCTCGATCGGGACCCCGTCGCGCCGGGGATCGACCAGCAGCAGCAGGCCGTCGACGGGATTGAGGGTCGGTGCCGGCACGCGCAGCTTCCGCTGTCGCAGGCATTCGATCTGACCGGTGACCGCGGCGCGGTACTCCTCGGGCCGCACGACGCCGTCGCTGAGGATGCGTTGCTGTTCGACGAAACCGCGCCGACCCGCTTCGCCGGCCGCGAGCGCGGCCGGCGAAGCAGTCGAGTCAGGCCGTTGCGTCCCGCATCCTGCCGACAGCAGGCTGGCCAGCGCCGAGGTGGCGAGCAGCCAGCGGACGACAACGGCCCGCCTCACGTGGTCGACACGTTGCAGGTGTCGCAGCCGTAGTGATGGCCGCCGGCGATCGGTTGGTCGGTCCAGATCTGGATCTCGTTGTCAGCCCAGAAGGTCGGGCCCCACGCGCCGTTGGTCCACCGGAAGCCGACCCCGAGTTGCCCGGCGCACGTGCCGGACGCCTTGCGGGTCAGCGCCCAGCTGGCACCGCCGTCCATGCCGCTCTCGATGTAGTTGCTGCCGCAGTGGCGGTAGACCTCCCGCCCGCCCACCGCCTGGGCCTGGACCGTCGAGATTCCCATCAGGGTCGCCGCGAGCATGACCGCCGCGCCCGTCCTCCGCACAACGCTCCACCTGGACATGGTGATTTCCCTTCGCTCCGGTGCCGCCGGATCGCGGCATCCGAGGGGAACAGTGACAGGTCAGTTACCCTCTGTGGAACTATTTGCTGTCGGAACTATCTGCTCGGTTGTCCCCGACAGACACCGGGGGTGGTGCCGACGCAGGTTGGGGGACAGCGTGACCAGCGGATATGTCGACGAACAGGGGGATCGGACCGTGGCTGACGACGTGGACCAGTGGTGGGTCGAGGTGCAGGAGGCCCGCCAGTTGCTGACGTCGTTCCTGGGCGGCCTGGCCGCTCGCGCACGCAGCCACGGCGCCTACACACCGCTACCCGGGTCGACGGTGACCCGACGAAGACCAGGCTCCCTGCGCCACCTCGACGAGGTGATCCGGCGCAACCGCTGGTACTTCGGCGCGGACAAGGACATGATCGGCGCGCTGCTCGGCGGCAAGCTGGTCTACCTCACCAACCCGACTCTGGTGCTCGCCGTGGCGCGCGCCTGCTGTGCCATCACCGGTGACGAACTCACCATCGACGACACCCACGCGTTGATCGCGGCCAGCCAGCGCATCACCGTGCTCGTCGCCGAGGCGCACGCCGCCGACGACCGGCTCGGCAAGGCCCAACTCGTCCGTCGCGCCGACACCGGTCTCGTGGACCCCGCCGCCCTGTCCGGCTACTCGGCCGAGGATGAGCCAACGGGCGCCGTGCTCGCACACCGCCGTCTCGGTCGGCGCGGGCCGAGCGCGAGCGGACGGGGACGCCGGCGCCGGGGGCCGATCGTCGTGGGCGCGTTCATCGTGGTGACCGTGCTGGTCGCGGTCGGGCTCAGCACCGATGTGCCGTCCCCGTCGCAGGTGTCGGCGGACGAGGTGCCCGAGTACCGGATCCCGGTGATGCGGCCGACCGCCGAGGAGATCGCACTCGGGCGCGACCAGTGTGCCGGGCGGGTGACCGTGGTCGACAACGGCAACCGGGAGGCGTCGGGCTCGGTCCGGTTGACCGAGTGCGCCGACACCATCGAGTTCAACGTCGCCGATCTGGACCGGGACTCCCGCTGCATCTACCTCGAGATCATCTGGTCCGCGCGGTCGCGGGAGAAGTCCGGTGACGCCTGCCCGGTCGGCCACATCATCCACCAGCAGGTGCCCAAGCGCACGAAGGAGTTCACCATCGAACTGGTCTCCACCTATCGGCCATGACCACCTGGTCAGCCGCGCACGTGCAGCCCGAAACCGGTGCGGCCCGTTGGCTCCAGTCCCGCCTTCAGGTTCAGCGAGGGGATTTCGTAGTCGCCGAAGTTCTGCCGCCGGAACGCGATCGGCTCGGTCGACTCCAGGGTGCGCAGGCGGTGCTCCCAGGCCTTGGCGACGTCCGGATAGTCCTCAGTGGTCATCCGGTCGGTGCCGTACAGCACGAACGGCGGCAGCACCTCGATGCCCGGGTAGTACAGGATGCCGTGCTGGATCGGGAACAGCAGGTCGTCGATGGGGCCGTTGATCCCGCGCGCGGCGTAGTGCGACTCCGGACCGCCGGCGGTCACCGACAGCAACGCCCGGCGGCCGGCGAGGGTGCCCTCGCCGAAGCGCTCGCCGTACCGGGTGTCGCTGTGCTCGCCGACGCCGTAGGCGAAGTGGTAGGTGAACACCCGGTCGACCCAGCCCTTGAGGATCGCGGGCATCGTGTACCACCACAGCGGGAACTGGAAGACGATCGTGTCGGCCCACAGCAGCTTCTCCTGCTCGGCGCGGACATCCGAGGTGAGCGTCCCGGCGTCGAAGGCCCGGCCCGAGTCCCTGGCGACCTTCAACGGACTCGACGCCTCGGGGCCGTAGTCCTCGGCGTCCACGACCGCCTTCCAGTTCATCGCGTACAGGTCGCTCACCCGTACCTCGTGCCCCGCGCTCTCCAATGTGGACACCGCGAGGTCACGCAGTGAGCTGTTGAGCGACTTCGGCTCCGGGTGGGCGTAGACGATCAGCGTCTTCATGGGCGTTCCTTCGGATCGGGTGCTCTCGATCCTGGGCGCCGCGACGCCTGGCATTCAGGGACGGGTCTTCCTGGTATCCGCAGGACCACCTGCACGGGCATCACCGAGGTGATACTGGAGGGATGGACGATCTCGCGGGCTTCCTGCGGACCCGGCGTTCCCGGGTCGACCCGGCGGCCGTCGGCATCCCCACCGACCGGCATCGCCGGGTCGCCGGGCTGCGCCGCGAGGAGGTCGCGCACCTGTCCGGGGTCAGCGTCGACTACTACGTCCGCCTGGAGCAGGGCCGCGCGACCCAGCCCTCCGAGCAGGTTCTCGACGCGCTGGCCCGCGTCCTCGGCCTCGACGACACCGAACGCGGGCATCTCCACCGGCTCGCCAGGCAGCGCCGCCGCCGCGCGAAGACGCCGGGTGGGCGGGTCCGGCCGGAGCTGCTGCGCGTCCTGGACCTGGTCACCGACGCGCCCGCGCTGATCATGGACCACCGGCTGGACGTGCTCGCCGGCAACCGGCTCGCCCGGCTGCTCTACGGCCTGCCGATGCCGGGACTGAACACCGCCAGGCACATCTTCCTCGCGGAGGCCGAGCGCGGCATCTACGCCGACTGGGAGAACTGCACCCTCGACGTGGTCGGGCACCTGCGGCTGGCCGCCGGCAAGTACCCCGACGACCCCCGGCTGGCCTCGCTCATCGGTGAGCTGGCGATGGGCAGTGAGCGCTTCCGCCGCCTGTGGGCCCGCGCGGACGTGCGCGCCCGCACCCATGGCCGCAAGGCCTACCGGCATCCGTTGGTCGGCCTGCTGGAGCTGCACCAGGAGAACTTCGCGCTACCGGACGAATCGGGCATGGAGCTGGTGGTGCTGTCCGCGGCCCCCGGCAGTCACGCCGAGGACGGGCTGCGGCTGCTCGCGGGCCTGGCGGCGGAGTCCCCTGGACGGGTGGCGGTCGGGGACGGGATTTCGTTGTCGTCGTGACGGATCTGGCACAGAAATGGCGGGGTTGACCTGAGGTAGGTGAATGCCAGGCTGGCATGCAATCGCCACTTCGGGTAATGGCGTACACGCTGCTCGACGCGAAAAAGTGTGCCGGTGGATCCACAGCGGATGAGTGCGCGCATGCGCAGGTTGATCAGGGCGTTGAAGCAACTGCGGACAGAGGCCGGGCTGAACACGGTGACGGCGGCCGAACGGTTGGGGGTGAACCCGAGCCTGATCTCCCGGATCGAGTCGGGGCAGCGGGGAGTGCGCCGGGACGACCTGGTGGGGCTCATGGTGATCTATCAGGTGAATCGCAAGCTGCGTAAGGCATTGCTGGAGTTGCACGACAAGGTTGATGAACCGGGTCTGGTCGATCGCGGCGAGCTGGATGTGCACGACGACCTGTTCCAGTGGATCGGCTTCGAACAGGACGCGACCGAGATTCGCAGTTACGAGCCGCTCCTGATACCTGGCCTACTGCAGACCTTCGCCTATGCCAAGGCGGTGATCGGGCGCGGCGTCGTGCCGCGCACCGAGGAGGAGATCGACAAGCGGGTGCAGGCCCGGATCGCGCGCCAGGCGCTGGTGCGGGGGGAACGGCCACCTCGGTTGTGCGTGATCCTGCACCAGGCAGCCCTGCAGCAGAAGGTTGGTGGGGTCCAGGTCATGCGTGACCAGCTGAACTCGCTGATGGAGGCCGCGCGGCGGCCGAATATCCGCGTTCGAGTGGTGCCGGCCGATGTCGGTGCTCATCCGGGTATGGAAGGCCCGTTCGTGATCATGGACTATCCGGTGCTCGCCAGCCTGGTGCATATCGAGAACAAGGTCGCGAGTCTGTATCTGGAGGAAAAAGCGGACGTCGAGACGTATAAGCTCGCTTACAGAGGGCTGTCCGAGGTCGCCCTGCCGCCGGACCACTCGATGGAACTGATGCGGCGGATCGCCGCGGGCATGAAGTGAGTCGAGGAGGGAGCCGGACGATGAGCGACTGGACTCGTTGGCACAAGAGCAGTTTCAGCGGTGAGAACACCAACTGCGTCGAGGTCGCCTGGCGCAAGAGCAGCTTCAGCGACGAGAACACCAACTGCGTTGAGGTGGCGGTGTCGCCGGTGCTGGTCGGGGTTCGGGACTCCAAGAACCCGGAGGTGCCGCCGCTGACCTTCCCCGCCCCCGTGTGGCACATCTTCGTCGGGAACCGATGAGCTTCGACTGGATCTCCTTCACCACCGACTACGGCACCGACGACGGCTTCGTCGCCGTCTGTGAGGGCGTGATCGCCCGCACCGCCCCGGCGCCCCGGGTCCTGCACATCACGCACACCGTGCCACCCCAGGACGTCCGCCGGGGCGGCGCGGTGCTCGCCCAGACCGTCCCCTACCTCCCGCCGGCCGTGCACCTCGCCGTCGTCGACCCCGGGGTCGGCACCGAACGGCGCGGCATCATCCTCGTGGTCGCCGACGGCCTGCTCGTCGGCCCGGACAACGGCCTGCTCATCCCCGCCGCCGAGGCGCTCGGCGGCATCCGCGCGGCCTACCACCTCACCGAGCCCGCCTACCAGCTCTCCCGCGTCTCGGCGACCTTCCACGGCCGCGACATCTTCGCCCCGGCCGCCGCGCACCTGGCCGCCGGCGTCGCCCCGGAGAACTTCGGCCAACCGATCGACCTGGCCACCCTGGTCCGCCTTCCGGAACCGGAAACCCTCGCCGAGCAGGGAAAGCTCACCACCGAGGTGTACGCCATCGACAGCTTCGGCAACGTCGCCCTCGCCGCGACCGGCGCCGACCTCGACGCCGCCGGCGCCACCCCGGGCACCTCCGCGCACGTGAACCTCCGCGGTCGCTCGGCCAACGCGGTGGTCGCCCGCACCTTCGGCGACGCGGGAGTGGACGCGTTCGTCGTGTTCGTCGACTCCGCCGGCCGGGTCGCGCTCGCGGTCAACGGCGGCTCGGCCGCGGCCGACTTCGACGCCACCATCGGCGACCAGGTCCTGCTGCTGTTCGCCCGCCCCTGAGCGTTCGCCCGACCGGTGTCGGCGTGTCACCCGTCGGCCAGCAGGCGCTCATCCCAGCATGGCCTCATGGTGCGCGTGCGCGCTCGACTACTGGTTTCCCTGTCCGGCCTCACCCCGCGCGGCCTCGATCACGCCGCCTCCCTGACCTCGGAGCTTGACGCGAGAGCAGTTCCACTGACGGTGCTGCTCGCCCCCCGCATCGCCGGCATCGATCCGCCGGCACCGGTCCTCGACTGGGTCCGCGACCGCGTCACCGCCACCGACACCGCCCTCCTACAACACGGCTTCGACCCGGCCGCCGCCCCACACAGCCGCCGCCGCGCCGAGTTCGCCGCGCTGCCGGCACACGAGGCCGGGCTGCGGCTGGTCGCCGCCGGCGCGGCCATGGACCGGCTCGGCTTCGCCCCGCGTGGGTTCGTGCCGCCCCGTTGGGTCGCCTCGCCCGGCACGCTGGCCGCGCTGCGCCGGCGCGGGGTCAACCTGTGCGCGGACGTCATGGGCGTGCGCGAACTCCGCACCGGAACCGTCCACAGAGGACGCGTGCAGGGCTTCGGGATCAGCGACCTCGCCGAGCCGTGGTGGTGTTTCGCGCTGGTCATGGGCGCGGCCAGGATCGCCCGCCGGGGCGGCCTGGTGCGCCTGGCCGTGGACACCGCGGACCTCGCCCGCCCCGGCCCACGCCAGGCCATGCTCGACGCCGTGGACATCGCCCTGCACCACGGTGCGCACCCGACCACCTACCCGGAGCTCACACGTCAGCCGGCTCGTTCGGCGTGAGCACCCGCACCTGGCTGCCATCCGGCGCCAGGTTGCCGAACACGTTGTAGGAGAACCCGAGGCCGTTCTCGTTGAGCAGGCCCTGGTGGATCGGCACCGCCACCCTCGGCGACACCTCGCGGAAGAAGTCGATCGCCTCGCGCAGCTTGAGCCAGGGCGCCATCGTCGGCAGGCCGAGCACGTCGATCTTCTGCGCGGGCACGAACAGCGAGTCGCCGGGGTGGTAGAACGCGCCGTGGTCGACCACGTAGGCCGCGTTCGGTGGCAGGTCCAGGCCGGGGTAGATGACCGCGTGCTCGCCGCCGGTCACGTTCACCGCCGCGCCGCCCAGTGTCAGCGCGTCGCCGGGGGCGACCCGCTCGGCGCTCAGGCCGAGCTTGCTGGACTCCTCGGCCGATGCGGCGTCGGTGACCAGCGTGGCCTTCGGGTTCGCCGCGACCAGCGCGGGTAGCCGCTCGCTGTCGAAGTGGTCGAAGTGCTGGTGGGTGATGAGAATCGCGTCGAGGTCTCGCAACTCCTCGAATCCGCTGGAGAGCGTGCCCGGGTCGAACAGCAGCCGGGCCGAACCTGTCTCGATCAGGACACACGAGTGTCCGAAGTGAACCAGTCGCACCCGGGCCACGCTACTCGTCAGGATCGCTTACCGACCGGTAACGTGGAACCCGCAGCCGACCAGGGAGGTCAGCATGACCACGGTTCACGCGGAGTCCGCGACTACCGGCGCCGCGGCCACGCGGGAGACGTTCGACTCGCTCAACCCGGCCACCGACGAGGTCGTCGGCACCTACCCCATCGACACCGCGGCGGACGTCCATGCGGCCGTCGACCGGGCGCGGGTGGCCGCCGACTGGTGGGCCGGCCTTGGCTTCGCCGGCCGGGCGGAGCGCCTGCAGCGCTGGAAGGGCGTGCTCACCCGGCGCAGCGCCCAGCTCGCCGAGCTGGTGCACGCGGAGACCGGCAAACCGCACGCCGACGCCATGCTCGAGATCGTGCTGTCGGTCGACCACGCCGCCTGGGTCGCGCGCAACGCGCCCAAGGTGCTCGGCCGCAAGCGCCGCCCGGCAGGCCTGCTGATGGCCAACCAGGCGGCCACCGTCGAGTTCCAGCCGCTGGGCGTGGTCGGGGTGATCGGCCCGTGGAACTACCCGATGTTCACCCCGATGGGGTCCATCCTCTACGCGCTCGCCGCCGGCAACGCGGTCGTGTTCAAGCCGTCCGAGTACACCCCCGGCGTCGGCGTGTGGCTGGCCGAGACGCTGGCCGACGTGGTGCCGGAGCACCCGATCCTCCAGGTCATCACCGGCTACGGCCAGACCGGCGCCGCCTTGTGCCGGTCCGGGGTCAACAAGATCGCGTTCACCGGCTCGGCCGCCACCGGCAAGAAGATCATGGCCGCCTGCGCGGAGACGCTCACCCCGGTGCTGATCGAGGCGGGCGGCAAGGACGCGCTGCTGGTCGACCAGGACGCGGACGTCGCCGCGGCCGCCGACGCGGCGGTGTGGGGCGGGATGTCCAACGCCGGCCAGACCTGTGTCGGCGTCGAGCGGGTCTACGTGCACGAGAAGGTCTACGACGACTTCGTGGCCAAGGTGGTCGACATCGCGGGCACGGTCCGCGCGGGTGCCGACCCGGAGGCCGCCATCGGGCCGATCACCATGCCCAAGCAGCTGCCGATCATCAAGCGGCACATCGACGACGCGCTGGCCCGCGGCGGCCGGGCGCTGCTCGGCGGCGCGGACGCGGTCGGCGACCGGTTCGTCCAGCCGACCGTGCTGGTCGATGTCCCGGAGGACTCGGCCGCCGTGCGCGAGGAGACCTTCGGCCCGACGCTGACCATCGCCAAGGTCCGCGACATGGACGAGGCCGTGGCCAAGGCCAACGACACCACCTACGGCCTCGGCGCGACCGTGTTCGCCAAGGCCCGCGGCCTTGAGCTGGCGCGCCGGCTGCGGTCCGGGATGACCGCGGTGAACAGCGTGATCAGCTTCGCCGGCATCCCGTCGCTGCCCTTCGGCGGGCTCGGCGACTCCGGCTTCGGCCGCATCCACGGACCCGAAGGGCTCAAGGAGTTCGCCCGCCCCAAGGCCATCGCCCGGCAGCGGTTCCGCCCGCCACTGAACCTGACCACCTTCACCCGCACCGCCAAAACCGACGCCCGCGTCGCCAAACTGATCACCCTCCTACACGGCAAACGCCGCTGACGCAAAGCCCTGAATGCCTCATTCGGGACGTTCAACGTCCCAAATGACCCATTCAGGGCTCTACGGCGCCTCGCGGGTGATCTGGTCGGCCAGGTCCTCCAGCGAGGCGCCGTCGCCGGTGTCCACACACGCGGCGACGATGGCCAGCGCGCCGGTGCCCAGCAGGCCGCGCCTGGTCTGCTCGTCGAGCACCTGGTGGCTCGGGTCGCCCGCGATCCGGAACGCCAGGCCCTCGTTGAGCGCGGTCAGCATCACCGCCAGGTCCCTGGCGGTGATCCCGGGCCGCAGCGTCAGGTTCCTGCCCGCGAGCACCGACTCGACCAGCCGCTGCCACACCCCGGTCACGTCCTCGTACATCGACGACATCGCCCGGTAGAGCCGCTGGTCCTGCATCGCCAGCGCGACCGCGGAGTACCGGAACCGCAGCGTGGTCGAGTGCACAGACATCATCATCCGGCGGAACGCGACCTCGTGGACGCCGGCGGAGAACTCGCCGGCGGCGAGCGCGTCCTGCGCCTGCTCGGCCAGCAGCGCGTCCCACGGCATCCGCCGGGGGCGCAGCACGTACCTGGTCAGATCCGAGACATAGTCCGGGAAGTAGGCCCACCGGTCGCGGAACGAGCCGACCGTGCCCTGCCGGGGCAGTTCGGCCGGGCCGCCGGCGACCTCGGTGATCACCGTGTCCCTGGTCAGCGTCGCCAACGGGCGCAGCAGCCGGTCCTCGTCACCGGCCGGACCTGCCTTGAGCTCGCGCTCCAGAATCCGCAGGCCGGCCTCCAGGTAGGCCCGGGTGAGCGGGTGGTTGGCCAGCCGCCTGGTCGCCTCGGGGGTGCTGCGGTGCACGTTGAGCACCACGCCGGCCAGGTCGTCGCTCTCGTCGGTGTTGCCGTCGGTGTTGCCCTCCAACGCGCGTCCTCCCCCGTGGACCTCCCGACCGGGAGGTCCTGCCCGGTCGTGTCGCCCGATGGTCCTGTTGCCGTACCAAGGTTCTCATCAGGTTCGGTGAGCGGGGAGGACGCCATGCACATCTACTGTTCGATCGGCTTCATACTTCGGTTCTGTCTGGTCCTTCTGGTGCTGGGGGTGCTGGCCGGTGCCGCACTCGCCGCATGACGATGCCGGCGGCGAGCACCACGACCAGGACGCCCAGCCCGCCAAGCAGCCACCACTGCCAGGTCGCCGGGGTGTGCCCGGTGACCACGACGAACTCGCCCTCGCCCGGCACGGACGTGATGTCCCGCAGGGTGAGCACCAGGTCGTCGGAGTCCAGCAGGTCGTTGTTGGCGCGGAAGTCCTCCAGGCCGGTGTAGGTCTGGCCGTCCTGGTCGGTCAGCGCGGTCCGGTCGCCGTCCACCAGGACGTAGAGGGTGACCAGCTCGATCGACCCGTCGGCGTGCTTGACCACGATCGTGCGGCCGTGTGGCTTGCCGCCGAAGGACTCGGCCGCCTTCTTCACCGGCGTGCCGAGCACGCACCGGCTGACCGGGAACTCGCCGTGCTCGAGCCCGCAGTCGAAGCTCGTGAACAGCAGGGTCTGGATCTGTTGTGGGTTGCCGAAGGAGGCGAAGTTGGCCAGCCGGTCCCCGCTGCTCTCGCCGGTGGTGGGGAACCGGTCGTTGACCACGTCGGTGGACCGCGCGTACTCCAGGAACAGCTCGCCGGGTGCCATCGTCGGCGTCGACCCGCAGCCGGAGACCAGCAGTACCAAGGCCATCGCGGCGACCGCTCTACCCACCATGGGGCGACGTTAGCCGCGATGGCCGGGGACCGGTCCCGGTTCAGGACGTGATCAGGTCGGCCGCCTTCTCCGCCACCATGATCGTCGGCGCGTTGGTGTTTCCCCTTGGCACGACCGGCATCACCGACGCGTCGACCACCCGCAGGCGCTCGGTGCCCAGCACCCGCAGGGCCGGGTCGACCACGGTGCCGATCGCGCAGGTGCCGACCGGGTGGTAGAGCGACTGGGAGTACTCCCGGATGTGCTCGGCCAGGTCGGCGTCGGAGATGTCGTGGCTGGCCGGCAGGTGCGGCCCGGCGAGGTACTTCGCCAGTGGCGGCCGGGCGCCGATCTCGATCGCGTGCCGCTGCGCGGTGACCATGACCTCCAGGTCGTCGGGGTCGGCGTAGTAGGCCGGGTCGATCTCCGGGCGCCACCTCGGGTCGGCCGAGCGCAGCCGCAGCCTGCCCCGGCTCTTGGGCGCGATCAGGGTGGCGCCCGCGGTGAACCCGTTGACCGTCGGCTCCCGCATACCGTTGTCGTAGAACATGGTCGGCGCCACGTGGAACTGCATGTCCGGCAGGTCGCCGTCGATGGCGTAGAACGCGCCCGCCTCGCCGACGTTGGACGACAGCGGCCCCCGGCCGGTCAGCTTCCAGCGCAGCAGCCCGGGCAGGGTGGCCGCGTTCACCAGGTCGGTGGTCCCCTTCGTGCGCCACAGGATGCCCGCCGCCGGGTGGTCGTGCAGGTTCTCCCCGACCTCGGGCAGGCCGACCAGCACGTCGATGCCCTGCTCGCGCAGGTGCTCGGCCGGGCCGATGCCCGACAGCATCAGCAGCTGGGGGGAGTTCACCGCGCCGCCGGCCAGGATCACCTCGGCCTCAGCGTGCGCCACCTCGGGCACGCCGTGGCGCTGGTAGGCGACGCCGACCGCGCGGGTGCCGTCGAACAGCACCCGTTCGGCCAGCGCGTGGGTGTGCACGGTCAGGTTCGGCCTGGCCAGCGCCGGGCGCAGGTAGGCGTCCGCGGTCGACCAGCGGCGGCCGTTGTGGCAGGTGACCTGGTACTGGCCGGCGCCCTCCTGGGTGGCGCCGTTGAAGTCGTCGGTCGGCTTGAGGCCCCACGCCACGGCGGCGTCAACCCATGCCGAGGACAGCTCGTGGGTGAACCGGCGGTCCTCGACGTGCAGCGGGCCGTCGGTGCCGTGCAGCGGGCCGGCGAGCCGGGAGTTGTGCTCGGCCCGGACGAAGTAGGGCAGCACGTCGTCGTAGCCCCAGCCATCGGCGCCGTGCGCGTCGCGCCAGGTGTCGTAGTCGGCCCGGTTGCCCCGGATGTAGATCATCGCGTTCATCGACGAGCAGCCGCCGAGCACCTTGGCCCTCGGCCAGTAGGCCCGCCGCCCGCCGAGCTGTTTCTGCTCGACGGTCTCGTAGTTCCAGTCGAACCTGGTCTTGAACAGCGTCGCGAACGCGGCCGGGATGTGCAGCTCGTCGGCGTCGTCCTCGCCGCCCGCCTCCAGCAGCAGTACCGAGCGGTTCGGATCCTCGGTGAGTCGGTTCGCCAGCACGCATCCGGCACTGCCGGCGCCTACCACGATGTAGTCGAAGGCCATCCGCCGAGCCTGCTACAGGTCGGCGAGGATCTCCAGTTCCTCGTCGGGATTGAGGCCCGCCTTGCGCTGCCGGTCCAGGCCGAGCTCCTGTTCCCTGGCCAGCGCGTCGGCGACCCGGTCGGCCAGCGGGCGCACGGTGAGCCCGGCGGCCGCCGCCGGCGCCGGGTCGTGGGCGGGCAGCCCGTGCAGGTCGGCGGGCAGCCACAGCGGCAGCGAGCGCGGCCCGCTCCACGGGTTGACCTTGGCCTCGATCAGCTGCTCGGAGGTGACGCCGACCAGCTCGACCTCGGTGCCGACCGCCTGCGCGATGCCGGTGAGCAGCTCGGGCAGCGGCTGGATCGGGCCGATCGCGTCGTAGATGCCGGCGATGTTCCGCTCGCCGGCGGTCACGATCCAGGACGCGTAGTCCAACACGTCGATGGACTGGATCGGCTGGTCGGGCGCGTTCGGCACGAGCACCTGGCCGCCGATGGCGAACCGGGCCGGCCAGTAGCCGAACCGGTCGCTGCGGTCGCCCGCGCCGGTGATCAGCCCGGGGCGGGTGATGAACGCGCGCTCGCCCATGGCCGCCACCACGGCCCGTTCGCTGGCGACCTTGATGCCGCCGTAGAGCAGCACGCCGTCCTCGCCGGCCGCGGCCATCGCCGCGCGGTCGGAGTGCTCGGCCAGGGCGGGCACCAGCTCACCGGTGGCCGGGCTCTGGCCCTGGGTCTCGGTGTCGGCGTAGACGTTGATCGTGGACACGAACGACCAGTGGCCCGCGCGGTCGCCCAGTGTGCGCAGCGCGCGGTCCACCCACTGGTAGGACAGCGGCGAGACGTCGACCACGGCGTCGAAGTCGGTGTCGGCCAGCGGCGCCAGGCCGCCCTCGGCGTCCCGGTCCACCCGGACCAGCCGGGCGCCGTCGGGGACCGGCCCGGACTCGCCGCGGGCCGCGCACACCACCTCGTGCCCGCGCCGTACCCCTTCGGCGGCGACCGCGTGACCGACGAAGATCGTTCCACCAAGCACGAGAAGTCTCATAGGGCCACCATGGCCGGGTTGCCTGGTTGCCGCCACCGGTCTCGCGCTGGGTGAACGTGCTCAGTGCCGGCTCAGCGCCGGCGCAGCACGAAGTCGCTCGCGGTGCCGCCGGCCAGCAGCACGTCGAAGTGGCCGTCGAGCACGTAGTCGCCGAACGGGGTGACCGCGACGGTGGTCGGCGCGGGATCTGGCCAGTCGGTGACCCGGAAGGGCCGCGCGTACCGGTCGCCGACCACCAGCTCGTGCACCGCGACCCGGGCGCCGGGCTGCGGCAGCAGCGAGTTGGTGACCACGACCAGGGTGCCGTTGGGGCGCAGTGCGATCCCGTCCGCGCCGATCAGCGGCTCGGCCAGCCGCAGCTCGCGCAGGCTCGCGGTGTTGTCGATGCCGTCGACCCGGAACAGCTGGCCGGTCTGGTAGTGCGCGACCAGCAGGTAGCCGCGCGGATGCCAGGCGATGCCGTTCGCGCCGAGAGTCGGGCCGAGGCGGGGATCGCTGATCACGGTCGAGGCGGTGCCCGCCAGGGTCACCCGGTGGATGGCGCCGTTGGTGTCGGACACGTAGGCGGTGCCGTGGCGGTCGACGGTGACGTCGTTGGGGGCGCCGGGCAGCTCCGTCTTCGACAGCCGCGCGCCGGTGCGCAGGTCGTAGACCGCGAGCCCGCCGGACACCGCCGGGTCCTGGCTGCCGTAGACGGCGACGATCCGGTGGTGCACCGCGTCGACCTTGAGGCCGAGGAAGGTCGGGATCTCGGCGTCGGAGACCACCGGGCGGGCCACGTCGTCCCGGCCGACCGCCGAGATCACCGCCGGCCGCCCGCCGGCCACCGTGCCGACCGAGCCGACCAGCAGCGCGCGCCGGCTCGGGTCGTAGGCCACGCCTTCGGGGAACAGGTTGGCCACGGCCGGTCGCAGCAGGTCCGGCAGGCCACCGGAACCGGCCGGGGCGGCCTTGGCCGGGACGGCGAGGCCGGTGAGCAGCGCGGCGGTGAGCAGCGCGAGTAGTGGACGCATGGCTCGATTCTGCTGCCTCCGCAGGGCCACCGCCCGCCCCGATCGGGCGAACCCCCAGCTCAGGTAGTCTTCGGCAGTACCGCCACCACGCACCTTGGGAGCAGCCTGTCGTGGCCCGAGTCGTCGTCGATGTCATGCCGAAACCCGAGATTCTGGACCCGCAGGGACAGGCGGTGGCCAACGCGCTGCCCCGTCTCGGGTTCACCGGGATCTCCGATGTCCGTCAGGGCAAGCACTTCGAGCTGGAGGTCGACGACTCGGTCGACGACGAGACGCTCGCCAAGCTCGCCGAAGGCTTCCTGGCCAACCCGGTGATCGAGGACTTCGTGGTCCGGAGGCTGCCGTGAGGATCGGGGTGATCACCTTCCCCGGCACTCTCGACGACGCCGACGCGGTCCGCGCGGTGCGCTACGCGGGCGCCGAGCCGGTCGCGCTCTGGCACGGCGACGCCGACCTGCGCGGAGTGGACGCGGTGGTCGTGCCCGGCGGCTTCTCCTACGGCGACTACCTGCGCGCCGGTGCCATCGCCCGGTTCGCGCCGGTGATGGGCGAGGTGCTCACCTCGGCCCGCGGCGGGCTGCCGGTGCTCGGCATCTGCAACGGCTTCCAGATCCTGTGCGAGGCCGGCCTGCTGCCCGGCGCGCTGCTGCGCAACGCCGGGCTGCACTTCGTCTGCCGCGACCAGACGCTGCGCGTCGAGCGCACGTCGACCGCGTGGACCAGCGGCTTCGCCGAGGGCGCCGAGGTGGTGATCCCGGTGAAGAGCATGGATGGCAGGTACACCGCCGCGAAGTCCACTGTGGACGAACTGGAGGCTTCCGGTCGCGTGGTCTTCCGCTATGTCAACGGAAACCCCAACGGCTCGCTCGACGACATCGCCGGCATCAGCTCCGCGGACGGCCGGATCGTCGGCCTGATGCCCCACCCGGAGCACGCGATCGACGAGCTGACCGGGCCGAGCGCCGACGGTCTGCGCCTGTTCACCTCGGTACTCGGGTCGGTGCTCGCATGACCGCCACCACCCAGGTCGACACGGTCGCGCTCGCCGCGACCACGCCCGACCTCGAGCAGCCCTACCGCGAGCTGGGCCTCAAGCCGGACGAGTACGCCCGCATCCGCGAGATCCTCGGCCGCCGGCCGACCGACGCCGAGCTGGCGATGTACTCGGTGATGTGGAGCGAGCACTGCTCCTACAAGTCCTCGAAGGTGCACCTGGCCTACTTCGGTCAGACCACCACCGACCAGATGCGCGCGTCCATGCTCGCCGGCATCGGCGAGAACGCGGGCGTGGTCGACATCGGCGACGGCTGGGCGGTGACCTTCAAGGTCGAGTCGCACAACCATCCCTCCTATGTCGAGCCGTTCCAGGGCGCGGCCACCGGCGTCGGCGGCATCGTGCGGGACATCCTCGCGATGGGCGCCCGGCCGCTGGCGGTGATGGACCCGCTGCGCTTCGGCGCGGCCGACGCGCCGGACACCCGCCGCGTGCTGCCCGGCGTGGTGGCCGGGGTCGGCGGCTACGGCAACTGCCTCGGCCTGCCCAACATCGGCGGCGAGGTCGTCTTCGACCCGTCCTACCAGGGCAACCCGCTGGTGAACGCGCTGTGCGTGGGCGCGATGCGGGTCGAGGACCTGCACCTGGCGCACGCGTCGGGCACGGGCAACAAGGTCATCCTGTTCGGCGCCCGCACCGGGCTCGACGGCATCGGCGGGGTGTCCGTGCTCGCCTCGGACACCTTCGCCGGCGACGAGGGCGGTGCCGGCCGCAAGAAGCTGCCCAGCGTCCAGGTCGGCGACCCGTTCACCGAGAAGGTGCTGATCGAGTGCTGTCTTGAGCTGTTCGGCGCCGGGCTCGTGGTCGGCATCCAGGACCTCGGCGGCGCCGGCCTGTCCTGCGCGACCAGCGAGCTGGCCTCGGCCGGCGACGGCGGGATGCGCGTCGAGCTGGACCGGGTTCCGTTGCGCGCCACGGGGATGACCCCGGCCGAGATCCTCTCCTCGGAGTCCCAGGAGCGGATGTGCGCGGTCGTCCGCCCGGCCGACGTCGCCGACTTCATGCGCGTCTGCCAGCGGTGGGACGTGATCGCCACCGAGATCGGCGAGGTCACCGACGGCGACCGGCTGGTGATCGACTGGCACGGCGAGACCGTCGTCGACGTGCCACCCAGGACGGTCGCGCACGAGGGCCCGGTCTACCGCCGCCCGATCGTGCGCCCGGCAGACCAGACCGACCTCGAAGCCGACGACCCGGTGGTGCTGGAGCGCCCGCACACCCCGGACGCGCTGCGCGCGGAGATCCTGCGCATGGCCGCGTCACCCAACCTGGCGTCCCGCGCCTGGGTGACCGAGCAGTACGACCGGTACGTCCGTGGCGGCACCGTGCTCGCCCAGCCGGCGGATGCCGGCATGATCCGCGTCGACGAGGCCACCGGCCGGGGCGTCGCGATCTCGTGTGACTGCAACGGCCGGTACACCCGCCTCGACCCGTACGCCGGCGCGCAGCTCGCGCTGGCCGAGGCCTACCGCAACGTCGCGGTGAGCGGGGCCCGTCCGCTGGCCGTCACCAACTGCCTGAACTTCGGCTCGCCGGAGGACCCCGGCGTGATGTGGCAGTTCGAACAGGCCGTCCGCGGCCTGGCCGACGGCTGCGCCGAGCTGGGCATCCCGGTCACCGGCGGCAACGTGAGCTTCTACAACCAGACCGGCCACACCCCGATCCTGCCGACGCCGGTCGTCGGCGTGCTCGGCGTGATCGACGACGTCCGCCGGCGGATCCCGACCGGTCTCGGCGCCCCCGGCGACACCCTGCTGCTGCTCGGCGACACGACCCCGGAGCTCGGCGGCTCGGAGTGGGCCCACGTGGTGCACGGCCACCTCGGTGGCCGCCCGCCGGTGGTGAACCTCGACCGCGAACGCCGGCTGGCCGACCTGCTGCGGTCCGGCGGGGTGGCCGCGGCCCACGACCTGTCCGAGGGCGGCCTGGCCCAGGCACTGGTGGAGGCGAGCCTGCTCGCCGGCGTCGGCGTCGAGGTGACCCTGCCGGGCACCGACCCGTTCGTCGCCCTGTTCAGCGAGTCCAGCGCCCGGGTGCTGGTCTGCGTCCCGGCCGACCAGACCGAGGCGTTCACCGCGAGGTGCGCCGACGCGGAGGTGCCATGCCACCACCTCGGCACCGTGACCGCGACCGAGCACGTGGCGATCGAGGGCCTACCGGCACTGCCGCTCACCGAACTACGTACCGCCTGGGAGGCGACCCTGCCGGCCCTGTTCGGCTGAGCGGATGGACCCGTTCCAGGCCCACCCCGACACCTACGCGCGGTGGGCCGAACGCGGGCCGGTCAACGCGCACTACGACCGCCCGGCGATCCTGCGCCTGGCCGGTGACCTGCGGGGTAAGCGCGTCCTCGAACTCGGCTGCGCCGGCGGCTCGCTGACCGAACTGCTGGTCGACCGGGGAGCCGACGTGCTCGGGGTGGACCGGGAACCCCGCCTGGTCGAGGTCGCCCGACAGCGGCTCGGCGACCGCGCCCGCTTCGAGGTCGCCGACCTCGCCCGCCCGCTGACCATGGTGTCCACCGGCGGCGTCGACGTGGTCGTGGCCTCCCTGGTCCTGCACTACCTGGAGGACTGGACGCCACTACTGACCGAGTTGCACCGCTGCCTGACCCCGGGCGGCGCACTGGTGTTCTCCGTGCACCACCCGATCACCGGCTGGCTGCTCTCGGACCGCACCGACTACCACCGCACCGAACTGATCACCGAGGACTGGGACTGGGGCGAGCGGTGGGTCACCGCCACCATGTACCGCCGCCCCCTGTCCCGAATCTTCGGCGACCTGCGCACCGCCGGGTTCACCGTCGACGTGGTCGACGAGCCGCGACCGGAACCGAACCAGGACATCCCCGACGAGGTCGCCGGCATCCTCGCCACCCAACCGGTGTTCCTGTTCCTGCGCGCGGTCCGGTAGCCGCCACGGTCACGGGCGGACGATGCCGAAGTCGGGTTCCCGGGTGGTGTCGACGTGCCAGCTCGGGGGTAGGTGGTTCTCGTGGGCGGTGGACACGCGCATGCCGAACGTGCGGCCGGTCAGCGTGTCGCCGGCCACCCGGAGGTCGATCCCGGCGTCGAACTTGGCCTCGGTGAAGTCCACGTTCTGGTCGAACACCGCGTTGCGGAATGTCACCGGACTGTCCCACCTGGACCGCGCGAACTTGGACTCGCCGTGGAACCGCGTGCCGGACAGGTCGACCGCCCCGCGCGCGGTGAACCGGCTGAACCACGACCGCTGCTCGAACACGATGTTCTCCAGGAACAGCCGGCCCCAGGTGCGTCCCCCGGTGAACCACGCCGGCCCGCGCACCACACAGCCCCGCAGGGAGTTCGACTCGTACAGGTTCACCTCGCGCGCCCGCAGCTGTCCGATCACCTTCCCGGACAGGTCGAAGTACTCCAGCGTCGCGCCGTGCAGGTCCAGGTTGTAGGCGACCGCGCCCTCCGCGTCGGCGTCGGGCAGCAGGTCGGCGATCAGCCGCTGCGCGGTCAACCGCACCTGCAACCACAGGTCGGCCTCCTCGGTCGGCCGCTCGGCGTCCCACGGCTTGTCCCTTGTCCTGGCGTGCCGGGGATGGTCGAACGGCCGGCGCAGGTACGAACAGATCACATCCAGCACGTCCTGGGTGTACGCCGGCCGGCTGCGCGCGAGCCCGGCCAGCGCGTGCAGCGCGCCCACCCGCACCTGGTCGGCGTCACTGCCGAGCAGCTCCACCGCCCGCAGGAACCGCTCGTCGGCCGCCCGCTCCCGGTCGTGCTCGGCGCGGGCGCTCTCCAACTCCTGGCGGCTGCGGTCGAGGTCCTGGCGGTCCTCGTCCACTCGTCGCCTGCGGTCGTTGAGCCACAACGCGTACAGCGCCACGATCGACCCGGCCGCGAGCCCGCCGGTGCGCAGCGCGTCGGCCCGGCTGGGGTTCTCCCCGGTCAGCAACCAGCCGGTGACCAGCGCCAACGCGCCGCCGGCCAGGAGCACCGTGCCGATCAGCCGCAGGTTCTCCATGCCGGCGCGCGACCGCCGGGCGCGCACCGTCCACACCACGAACACCGCGACCCCACTGGCGATCGCCGCCGCGCCGACCACCATGAACAGCACGTTGGACATCCAGCAACTCCCCAGGCGCCAGCGAACGTAGAAAGGGGATCCTCGCACCGTCGGCGCGAGGATCCCCGGTGGTTGGTCGAACTCAGTCGCTGTTGGTGGCGAACACGACCAGCCGGTCGTAGGAACCGTTGAACGTGTTCTGGTCGATCGGCGACGAGCTGTACTGCCACACCGTGTACATGCTCCAGCCGACGGGCAGCGTGCCGACGGTGGACGCGTACCGCGCGACCCACAGCGGGTTGGTCGAGCCGAAGCTCGCGCCGACACACTGGTTCCACCAGCTGGTGGAGGTGTAGATCGCCGGGTACTTGTTCCAGCGCGCCTTGTAGGTGTCGCTGAAGTCGCGGATCCAGTTGGTCATGGCCGTCTTGGACAGCCCGTAGCAGGTCGCGCCGTACGGGTTGTACTCCATGTCCAGCGCGCCCGGCAGCGTCTTGCCGTCACCGGACCAGCCGCCGCCGTTGCTGGAGAAGAAGTTGGCCTGGGTGGCGCCGCTGGACCTGTCCGGCAGCGCGAAGTGGTACGAGCCCCGGATGAAGCCCTGGTTGTAGGAGCCGCCGTACTGCTGGTTGAAGTACGGGTTGGTGTAGCCGGTCCCCTCGGTCGCCTTGACCCAGGTGAACCGCTTGCCCGCGTTCCACTGGGCCGCCCAGTCGACGTTGCCCTGCCAGCCGCTGACGTCGATGCCGGGCACCGATGCCAGTACGCCGACGTCGCGCGGGTCGACCGTGCGCGGCATCAGGGAGGTGTCCTCGTGCTTGCGGATCTGGGAACCCATCGGGTGGTCGTACTTGTGTACCAACGCGTCCATCGCGGCCTGGTCGCCGGCAGGGGTGGCGTCCTGGCTCGCTGCCGCCGGGCTGGCGAGCACGGCTGTCGTGGTCATGATCGTGAGTGCGACGGCCGCACCTAGCAGTCCGCGGCCCCGGCCACGGAAGATACGGTTCATGGTGATGGCCCTTTCCGATTGCCCTCGCGTCGGCAGCTCACGGTCCGGAGCTGCCAAGATACAGATTGTCGTCGCGGGCTACCGATTTGTCACCCGGTCTGGTGAATTCCTAACGGCGAGTTCGGTAACGTTTCGTACGTGACCAGGCATAACGTCCAGAATCTGGACATGGACGGAGCGTGCGGACGGCTCTATCCTCGGGGGACCTCGAAGGCCGAAAGGTGTGACGGTGGTAGGCGCGACTGGCTCAGCTCGCGACACGTTCGCGGCCACGTGGGCCGATGCGTTGTCTGATACCGCGTTCGTCGCCACCGAACGGGCGGACCTGCGCCACCGGCTCGGCGAGCTCACCGACATCCTGGTGGCGGAGATCTGCCGTAACCCGTTCGAGCCGAAACCCGTCGAACGGGTCGGCGCCGAGCTGGTGACGCTGCGGTTCATCGCCCCGGAGGCGCTCGCGGCGACCATCCGGCTGGTCGGCGACCTGCTGGCCAGCCGCGACAACGGTCGGCTCGCCGCCGTGCAGGCCGCGTTGACCTGCGGGTTCGTCCGCGCGGTGCAGGCGAGGATCTTCCGCGAACAGGAGATGCTGCGCCACGCCGCGCTGGACGCCCGCGACCGGGCGGAGGCCGCGCGGCGGCAGAGCGAGGCCCGGTTCCGCGCGATGTTCTCCGACGCCGCCATCGGCATCGGCATCACCGACACCGCCGGCCGCCTGCTGGAGATCAACTCCGCGATGGCCCAGATGCTCGACCTGTCGCCAGAGCAGATGCAGGGTCGGACCCTGGAGGAGTTCCTGCACCCCGACGACCCGCCGGAGCTGCAGAACTACTTCGACGAGACGATCACCGGCCAGCGCGACCACTACCGGATCGAACGCCGCTTCCTCCGCTCGGACGGCTCGGCGCTGTGGACGAACCTGACCGTGTCGCTGGTGCGCGACGAGCACGGCGCCCCGCAGCTGCTCGTGGGCATGGTCGAGGACAACACCGAGCGGCACGTGCTCTCCGAGAAGCTGCGTCACCAGGCCAACCACGACCCGCTGACCGGGCTGGGCAACCGCGCGCTGTTCACCGACCGGCTGCACGCCGCCTTCGCCACCGGCGACGCCCGCATCGGCCTGTGCTACCTGGACCTCGACGGGTTCAAGGCGATCAACGACACCCTCGGTCACGTCGTCGGCGACCAGCTGCTGGTGGAGATCGCCGACCGGCTGCACCGGCTGGTGTCGGCCCCCGGCCGGGTGCTGGCGCGGATGGGCGGCGACGAGTTCGTCGTGCTGGTGGAGCACACCGACGGGATGGCCGAGCTGACCGACCTCGCCGAGCTGCTGCTGGCCGAGGTGAGCCAGCCGGTGCTGGTCGGCGGCCACCGGCTGACCGTGTCGGCCAGCGTCGGCATCGTGGAGCGCGCGGTCGCCACCGCCAACCCGGCCGACACCATGCGCGACGCCGACGTCACCCTGCACTGGGCCAAGGTCGACGGGAAGAACCGCTGGGCCTGCTACGACCCGGAGCGCAACGCCCGCGAGATCGCCAGGATCACGCTGTCCGCCGCGATGCCGGCGGCCCTGGAGCGCGACGAGTTCTACGTCGAGTACCAGCCGATCGTGCGGCTGTCCGACGGCGCGCTGCTCGGGGTGGAGGCGCTGGTCCGCTGGGCGCACCCGGAGTTCGGTCGCCTCGGTCCCGACCGGTTCATCGGGCTCGCGGAGGAGACCGGGCTGATCGTCCCGCTCGGCCGCTGGGTGCTGGCCACGGCGTGCGCCCAGGCCGCCGCCTGGGCCGCCGACGCGGCCGCCACCGGTGGGCCGGAGCCGACGGTCAGCGTGAACCTGGCCGCCCGCCAGCTGCTCGAACCCGGCCTGGTCGACGACGTCGACCAGATCCTGCGCTCGGTCGGCCTGCCGCCGACGAGCCTGCAGCTCGAGCTGACCGAGAGCGCGATCATGGGCACCACCGGCGAGCCGCTCGGCGCCCTGCACAAGCTGGTCGACCTCGGCATCCGGATCGCCATCGACGACTTCGGCACCGGCTACTCCAACCTGGCCTACCTGCGGCACCTGCCGGTGCACGCGCTGAAGATCGCCGGGTCGTTCGTCGAGGGCCTGCGCGCCGACGAACCCGACTCGGTGGACGCGCAGATCGTCCGCGCGCTGGTCTCGCTGGCGCACACGCTCAAGCTGGACGTGGTCGCCGAGGGCGTGGAGACCCGCGACCAGGCCGACCGGCTGACCGCGCTCGGCTGCGACTCGGCGCAGGGTTGGCTGTACGCGAAGCCGGGACCGCCCGAGGAGATCAGTCGCTGGCTCGCCTAGCGTTGACCCATGCCGACCCAACGGATCGTGCTCACGTCGCTGCTCGTTGGCCTGCTCGGGGTCGTGGGCTGCTCGTCGGCCGAGCGGGGAACCCCGGTCGCCGACGACCCGCCGGCCACCAGCGAGCAGCCGGAGTCCCCAGCCGAGTCGACCGAGCCGTCGACCCCGCCGTCGACCCCGCCGGCCGACGACGCCCCGCCGGTGGACCGGCCAAAGCCCATCGACCTCACCACGGTCGACATCTGCCAGGTCCTCGCCGCGCTCCCGTTGCCCACCTTCAAACTCGACGGTGATCGGCCGCCGCTCGCGGGCGAGTCGAGCCTGTTCCCCGGCGCGAAGGACTGTTTCGTCAACGGCATCGAGCACAACGTGTCGCTGTTGGTGGTCGCGGTGACCGACCAGGGCGCCAAGGACTTCACCGAGTTCGCGAACGTCGCCGCGAAGTCCGACACCGAGGCCGCCGGCTACCCGCTGACCGTGCTCACCCCGCAGGCGCCGGCCAACTGCATGGGCGTGCTCGACGTGCACGACGGGCAGCTGCTCTACCTCTCCTACGGCCTCGGCAACCCGGCCGGACAGCCGGCGACGCCGCAGGCCGATCTCTGCCGTACCGTGCCGGAGATCGCCACGGCCGTGGTCGGCGCGCTCGGCTGATCATAACGAGTCGGTAACGGTGGGATCTTGGCGCGTTTGGTGGAACCGCTTCGCTCGTGTCCACATCAGAGCTAAGGTCGTCGCGATTGCACAGACTGAGGAGAACGAGTCGTGTTCCTTGTTGACGGTGGCGGTGGATCCGTCCCGACCGGCCCGACCTACTCGGGCACGCAGAGCCTGCGCATCGAGCCGGCCGCGATCCCGGGCGCGCTCGAGGCCTTCCGTGAGGCCTATGACCGGGTCACTCGCAAGGTCAGCGAACTGGGCGGCCTGCCGATCACGCAGTGGGCCGGGGACCCGGTGAGCGGGGAGACGGCGAAGCTGTTCGGTGAGCGCACCAACGGTGGCGGCAGCGACTCCGCGTACGAGTGCCTGCTCGGCTACCAGCGCCAGCTCGCCAACGCGATCGAGTCGCTGGAACTCACCGAGCAGGCCTACATCCAGACCGAGGGGACCAACAGCGAACGCTGGGGCACCTACGCCTAGACCGCTGGCGCTACGCATGCTGATTCGCGTGCAGAGGGATTGATCTCCATGACACACCGTTGGGCGGGGTACGGGCATCCCGCGCTCCACAAGATGATCAACGCTGGCCCCGGGCCGGCGGCGTCCGATCCGCAGGCCACGTACTGGCAGGACCTCGCCAAGGAGTTGACCGAGGCCGACCAGGCGCTCAACACGAAGTTGACCGGCCTGAACGCCACCTGGGAGGGTGCCGCGGCCGAGCGGGCGCAGTCGGGGCTGACCCCGCTGGCCGAGTGGGCCAACGACGCGCAGTCGGCGAGCACCGTAATGAAGACCTCGGCCGAGCTGCAGGGCGGCTACGTCGCCGACGCGCGGTCCAACATGCCAGAGCCGGTGCCGGTCACCACGCCGTCGCCGTCCGGCTGGGCAGTCGCGGGGGCGGCCGCGTCCGCGCTCACCGGCAACATCGGCCCGGCGGTCGCCGTGGCCAACCAGGCACAGGATCACGAGGCGCAGGAGGCCGCGCAGAACGAGGCCGAGCAGCGCGCGATCCAGACCATGCAGAGCTACGAGTCGAGCAGCACCTGGAACCGGGAGACGCTCGGCACGTTCGTCGCGCCCCCGGACGTCGTGGTGGCCACCCCGCAGCCGGCCTCGCTGCCCTCGGTCGCGGGTGTCGGCGAGCTCGGCGGTGGCGCAGGCGGCGTCGGTAGCGGCGTCGGTGGGCACACCGTGCCCAGCGGTTCCGGCACGTCCGGCGGCGGCGGTGGCAGCGCCACCATCCCGACCGGTGGTGGCGGAGGCGGCGGTGGAGGGGGTGGTGGTGGCGGCAACGGCAGCCTGCTCCCGCCGCCGCAGTACACCACTCCGTCGGGCACCGCGCCGCCCATCACCACGCCGGCGAACTTCCCGCCGATCGGCAACAACCCGCCGATCACCGGCAACCCGCCCTTCCCCGGCAACCAGCCGCCCTACGGCAACCCGCCGTTCGGGCCGGGCAACCCGCCCAACGGCCTGCCGATCACTGGTCCCGGCGGTGGGCCCAACGCGAGTGATGTCGCCCGCAGCGCGCAGAACCTGCGCGGTCTTCCTGGCGGCGGCCCCGGCGGTACCGGTGGCCTCGGTGGTCCTGGTGGTGCCGGTGGTCTCGGTGCCGACGGCACCCGGGCCGGCTCGCAGCTTGGCCGCGGCCCCATGGGCGGACTGCCCGGCGGTGGCGGCATGGGCCCGGGCGGTCCCGCCGGCGCGGGCGGTCGTGGCGGTGCCGGTGGCCCGATGGGTGCCGGTGGCCGGCGCGCGGAGGGCGAGGACGACGACGAGCACTTCGCGCCCGACTACCTGATGGAGACCGACGACGTGTGGGGCGACACCGACCTGCGCGTGGCACCGACTGTGATTGGCGAGATTTCGCCGCAACAGTGAGCTGACCTAGAACGACGGACGGAGCGGGGGCCGCATTCGCGGCACCCGCTCCGCCTGTCTTATTAGCTAAGGTTGTGCGTTGTGACCAGCACGTTCTCCATCGGTGAGCGGGAAACCGAGCCGATCACCCTTTCCGCGCTCGAGTTCGACGTGTTGTGGGAGCACCTGCGTCTTGGCCAGTTGCCGCTGGTGGTCAAGGTCCCGTCGCCCGGTCGGACGTTCGAGGAGCGCGAACAGCTCGAACGGCAGGCGTGGGCGGCGCTGGAGAGCAGGGGCCTTGGCCGGCCGGTCGACCTGCACCCGGACGTCGAGTCCATCCTGACGCTGATCGCGCGGCCGGAACGCGAGGTCGACGTCCGCGCGCACGCCGGCCGCAACGTCCGCGCGCTGGCCGCCGCGGTCGGTGCGTCGGCGGCGGTGGCCGAGCTGTCCGACGGCCAGATCGTGCTGCGGCACGCGTCGCCGTCGGGGCTGGCCAGCGCCGTGCTTGGCTCGCTGGTCAGCAAGTCCGCCGGGCCGGGGCAGTCGGTCACGTTGCGCACCACGGACTTCGAGGCCGCGGCCAACGCGGGTGGCGGCACCAAGGAGGGGTTCCTGCACGCCCTGGTCGGCCATGGCATCCGCCACGACGACGCGACCGCGCTCACCGAGATGATCAAGGACGTCTCCGGCATGGGCAACTTCGGCGCCGCGGCGCGCGACAAGCTCGGCCGCCGCCGCCGGGCCCAGCGGGTGGTGTCCTTCTTCGACACCGACGACGGCCGCTACGTGCAGATCCGCCGCCCGTCCCAGGACGGGACGATGTGGACCACGATCTCGCCGGCCGACGCCCGCAAGCTGATCCACTACGTCGAGGAGATGCTCGCCGAGATCCTCACCGAGGTGGCCTCCTGACCGCCAAGCCGGTCGACCCGCACGAGCTGCGGGCCGCGGTCGCGGCGGTGCACCCGTGGTTGACCGGCGATGCCGACCAGCCGGACCGGCCGGTGCTGGCCGCCGCGGTCCGGTTGAGCCTGCGCACCCTGGCCACGGACGCTCCCGGTCGCAGCGTCGAGGTGCGCGTGCCGCCGTTCGCGGCCGTGCAGTGCATCGAGGGACCCCGGCACACCAGGGGAACCCCGCCCAATGTGGTGGAGACCGATCCCCGAACCTGGCTCGAGTTGGCCATCGGCGCGCTGACCTGGCTCGATGCCGTCGCCGCCGGCCGGGTTACCGCGTCGGGCAGCCGGGCCGACCTGTCCGCCCAGCTGCCGCTGCTGCGGTTCTGAGGCTCAGTCCTCCGGCCCCGCCCGCCGGCCGCGCTTCAGCTCGCCCCGGTGGCGCTTGGCGGTGAGCCTGCGCTCCTTCGCCCGCCGGCTCGGCTTGGTCGCCCGGCGTTTCGGTGGTGGTGGCGCGGCGGCCGCGCGCAGCACCGACACCAGCCGCTCCCTGGCCGCCACCCGGTTCGCGAGCTGGGCACGCTGTGCGCTGGCGGCGATGGTGAGCACGCCGTCGACCAGTCTGCTGCTCAACGCGGCCAGCATGCGCTCCCGCAGCCAGCCCGGTATCGCGGGTGACCTGGCGATGTCCAGGGACAGCTCCACCCGGCTGTCGGTGGTGTTCACGCCCTGGCCGCCAGGGCCGGAGGACCGGGAGAACCGTTCCCGGAGCTCGTCGGCGGGGATGACCAGCTGTGGCGAGACCACCAGGTCGTCGGTGACGTCCACGCGCTACCTGACGACCAGGTCCGGCTGCACCGCGAGCTTGATCATCGTCGACTCGGAGAGCGACGTCGCCTTGGACTGCGGCCGCCTGCCCTTGTACTCGTCGATCGAGGTGATGTTGGACGTGGTGACGGTGACGTAGCCGCCTTCCGGCCGGACCGCGCGCACCACCCGCCGCAACTGGCCGTCCGCGAACTCCTGTTGGCCGATGGCCATCGGGTGGCCGTACTCCTCCCGGACCTCGCACCGGGTGACCGAGTCGATGATGTCCGTGCAGTCGGCGCTGCCGGCCGCGCCCCGCTCGACGGTCAGCCACAGCTGACCGGACCCGTCGGAGGTGTAGAGGTCCGCCTCCAGCTGGTAAACGCCCGTCTCGACCTCGTAGAACTCCGGGCCGCTCGCGCCGAGCAACGGCTGGAGGTCGGCACCGGTCGGCAGCACTCCCGGCTCCGAGAGCACCGCGGCGAGCCGGGCGACGGTCCGGTCGGCGGACTCGTCCGCCGACGTGCTCGAGGGTGGGGAGACGGTGGTCTTCGTGGAGTCCGGCGCGCTCGGGGTGGGCGTCCGCACCGGACCCGTCGGGGGCTCACCGGCCGCGGGCGGGATCGTCGGGTTCTCCGTGACCAGGCTGCTCACCAGCACCGTGCCGAGCACCACGGCGACCACGCCGGCCACCGCGCCACCGGTCTGGAACAGCCTGCGGTTGCGCAGTCCGCGCTTGCCGTCGCGGACGATCCCCGCCCGGTCCAGCGACAGCGGTGGCTCGCCGGCCAGCGCGCCGTCCAGCCAGCGCCGCACGTCGGCGTCGTTCAGGTCGTCGTTCGGGTCGCCGTTCAGGTCGCTGTTCGGGTCGTCGGTCATCCCTCACCCGCTCCCGCCGGTTCGTCGCTGGACAGCATTCGGCGCATGGCCGCCAGGCCCTTGGCCGACTGGCTCTTGATCGTCCCCTCGCTCTTGCCGAGCGCGACCGCGGTGTCCTGGACGGACAGATCCTCCCAGTACCGGAGCACGACCACCGCCCGTTGACCGGCCGGGAGCCTGGCCAGCGCCCGGCGCACGTCCACCGCCTCCTCGATGCCGCCCGGCCCGATCTCGTTCTCCGGCAGCACCTCGACGACGGACTCGCGCCGCCGGTAGGCCCGCCGGGACTCGTCGATCGCGGCGCGCACCATGATCTTTCTCGAGTACGCGTCGACGCTGCCGTCCCGGCGGATCCGCGACCACGCGACGTACATCTTCGTCAGCGTGGTCTGCACGAGGTCCTCTGCTCGATGCCAGTCGCCTCCACACAACAGGTAGGCGGTTCGGCGCATGACAACGGCACGGCTCTCGAGATACTCCCCGAACTCCGCATCGCGGTCGTACACGAACCTGTGGTCCTCTCGGTCGCCCCGTGATACGGCGGGACCACCCCGGCGGGTTGCCCCAGCGTGCGCTGCCGCTCAGAACCGAGGATGGTCCCCGGCCAGCACGGCGCGCGCGGCGTCCGGATCGTCGCCGATCGGCGTGATCTCGCCAAGCACCCAGGACGGCACGTGCCGGGCGGTCAGCACGGCGAGGGTCCGGTCGGCATCCTCCGGCGCCACCACGGCCACCATGCCGACGCCCATGTTGAACGTGCGCTCCATCTCCAGCCGCGCCACCCGCCCGCGCTGGCCGATCATGGAGAACACCGGCGCCGGCGTCCAGGTGCCCCGGTCGAGCACCGCGCGCAGTCCCGGCGGGATCACCCTGGCCACGTTCGCCGCCAGGCCACCGCCGGTGACGTGCGCGAACGTGCGCACCTCCGCCTCGGCGACGACCGCGAGGCAGTCCTTGGCGTAGATCCTGGTCGGTTCGAGCAGCTCCTCACCCAGGGTGCGGCCGAACTCCTCGACCTGGCCCTCCAGCGGCATCCGGCCGATCTCCAGCAGCACGTGCCTGGCCAGGGAGAACCCGTTGGAGTGCAGGCCGGTCGAGCCCATGGCGATCACCACGTCGCCCGGCCGGACCCGCTCCGGGCCGAGCACCGCGTCGGCCTCGACCACGCCGACGCCGGTGGCCGACAGGTCGTAGGCGCCGTCGGTCATCAGGCCGGGGTGCTCGGCGGTCTCGCCGCCCAGCAGCGCGCAGCCGGCCAGCACACAGCCGTCGGCGATGCCCTTGACCAGCGCGGCGATCCGCTCCGGGATGACCGTGCCGACCGCGATGTAGTCCTGCAGGAACAGTGGCTCCGCCCCGCACACGACGAGGTCGTCGACCACCATGGCGACCAGGTCCACGCCGACGGTGTCGTGCACGTCGAGGGCCTGGGCGACCGCGATCTTGGTGCCGACCCCGTCGGTCGAGGAGGCGAGGATGGGCTCCCGCCAGCGGTCGAGGCGAAGCCGGAACAGGCCGGCGAAGCCGCCGATGCCGCCCATGACCTCCGGTCGGGTCGTCTTCGCGGCGAACGGCTTCAGCTGTTCCACGGCCTGTTCACCGGCCTGGATATTCACCCCCGCCGCGGCGTAGGTCGCGTGTGGGGAGTTGGCGCTGGTGTCGGTCATCGTGTCCAAGCTCAGGGTCGCCGGAGTGCGTCCCCGGCACCATATCCGGCCGCCGCCACCGGGGCGGCGGAGCCTGCGACGCCTTTCTCCAACCCTTCGAGCAGGTGCTTGCCGATTTTGGTCTCCTCCGGCAGCTCGATCGGGTAATCGCCGTTGAAACAGGCCATACACAGCCGGCTGCGCGGCTGCTCGCTGGCCGCGACCAGACCGTCGAGCGAGACGTAGGCGAGCGAGTCCGCGCCGATGGAGCGGCGGATGCCGTCCAGCTCCAGCCCGTTGGCCACCAGCTCGGCCCTGGAGGCGAAGTCGATGCCGTAGAAGCAGGGCCAGCGCACCGGCGGCGAGGCGATCCGCACGTGCACCTCCAGCGCACCGGCCTCGCGCAACATCCTGACCAGCGCGCGCTGGGTGTTGCCGCGCACGATCGAGTCGTCGACGACCACCAGCCGCTTGCCCCGGATGACGTCCTTGAGCGGGTTGAGCTTGAGCCGGATCCCGAGCTGGCGGATGGTCTGCGACGGCTGGATGAACGTCCGGCCGACGTAGGCGTTCTTCACCAGGCCGGAGCCGTAGGGGATCTCCGAGCCCTGCGCGTAGCCGATCGCGGCCGGGGTGCCGGACTCGGGCACCGGGATGACCAGGTCGGCCTCGGCCGGCGCCTCCTTGGCCAGGCGGCGACCGATCTCGACGCGGGTGGCGTGCACCGAGCGGCCGGAGATCGTGGTGTCCGGCCGGGCGAGGTAGACGTACTCGAACAGGCAGCCCTTGGGCTCGGGGTTGGCGAAACGCGCGGAGCGCAGGCCGTCGGCGTCGATGGCCAGCAGCTCACCCGGCTCCACCTCGCGCACGAACGACGCGCCGACGATGTCCAGCGCGGCGGTCTCACTGGCCACCACCCAGCCGCGCTCCAGCCTGCCGATCACCAGCGGGCGCACGCCGTGCGGGTCGCGGGCGGCGTAGAGCGTGGTCTCGTCGGCGAACACCAGGCAGAAGGCGCCGCGGACGTCGGGCAGCAGCTCCATCGCGGCCTGCTCGATGCCCCGGTCGGCGGTGGCCGCCGCGAGCAGCCCACTGAGCAGGTCCGAGTCGGTGGTCGCGCCGTTGTTGGTCGGCACTCCGGCCGCCCGCGCCCGCTCCCGCAGCTCGGCGGTGTTCACCAGGTTGCCGTTGTGACCCAGCGACAGCCCGCTGCCGACCGCGGTGTTGCGGAAGGTCGGCTGCGCGTTCTCCCAGGTCGTGGACCCGGTGGTGGAGTAGCGGCAGTGGCCGACGGCGATATGGCCGCGCAGCGAGGAGAGCACCTGCTCGTCGAACACCTGGCTGACCAGGCCGAGATCCTTGTACACCACGATTCGCTGGCCGTCGGAGACCGAGATGCCGGCGGCCTCCTGGCCGCGGTGTTGCAGTGCGTAGAGCCCGTAGTAGGTGAGCTTGGCGACTTCCTCGCCTGGGGCCCACACGCCGAACACACCGCATTCTTCACGGGGCTCGGTTTCCGGCACGTCATGTTGGTCGGTGACCACCGAGTCAACTCCCTGCGGACGGTGTCAGGTGCCAGCCGCCAGTGTAGGTGGCCCGCACCGCGGGCATGGCGCCCGACCGACGTGGCGATCAGCTCATTCGCAGTCCGCGGAGAACCTGCTCGTCGCCGGTGCCGGTGAGCCGCATCCGGTTGCGGAGCTGGTACAGCAGGTTCTCGGCCCGGCCTTCGAGCAGCGCGTCCGCCTGCTCGCCGGGCGCCGCCGGGCGGACCTCGGGCACCTGGCCAGGGACCAACCGGACGAACCACGCGCGCGGACCGTCCGTGGTGGACACGATGGCCGTTCCCCGGTGCTGGGGCGGGGAGTCGCCGAGCTGGCGGGCGGCCAGCAGCGTGCCGAGCAGCTCGTCGATGGCGTCGACGGCCTGGTCGTGGCCGGTCGGCTCCAGGGTGCGCAGGGTGGCCTGGGCGTCCCAGCGGCGCAGGTTCAGCTCGTGGGCGGCGCGGCGGTGCCAGACCCAGGCGAGGTCCGGGGCCGCCGGCGAGAACGTCCACACCGGACGGTTGGCCGGGGTGTCGGCCAGTGCGGCGGCCGCGGCGGCCAGCGCGGTGTCCAGATAGGCCACCGGGTCGGCCACCGGCGCCGGCGGCCGCGCGCGGAGCTGGAGCGGGCTGCCGCTGGTCAGGTAGCGGGTGACCTGGTCGAGGAACCGGCCGACGTGCAGGGTCAGCTCGGTGAACGTCCAACCGGGACAGGACGGCACCCGCGCGCCGAGGTCGGCCGCGCGCAGCGCCCTGCGGAAGTCGGTCGACTGCTCGTCGAACACCTCGGTCCACCGCCGAGGGCCCCAGTCCGCCACGCCGCCGCTCCCTCCCACGTCATGCGCACATGCACACAGTGCGCGCGAAAACACCCTATGCGGTCAGGTCTGGCGTTAGCGTCGTTTTCGCGCCAAACCGAGGAGGTCACGTGCCAGAGGGCTACCAGGTTGACCCGGCGACGCTGCGGGGCGCGTCGACGAAGATCTACGAGGGCTCGGACGCGGTGGGGGACGCGGCGGCGTTGCTGTCGGTGGCCCAGCTGGTGCCGGCCGCACTCGGCGAGGTGGCCGCGGCCGACGAGCTGGCCACGGCGTTCACCGACTTCGTCACCCGGCACGGCGACGACCTGCGGCACGGCTCGGTGTGGGTGAACGCCGCCGCCGACGGGCTGGTCGCGAGTGCGGACGACTACGAGCACGGCGACCAGACCGCCGCCGTCGACGTCACGGCGGCCGGCTCATGACCACCGATCCCGAGGTGCTGTACGGCAAGTTGGCCAGCGGGGACGCCGGCCGGATCAGCGCGGTGCTCGAGCCGATCGGCTCGGCCCGCTCGGCGCTGACCAGGGCTCGCTCGGCGATCGACGGCGGCGGGTCGACGGCGGCCTCCGGCTGGGAGGGCACTGCGGCCAGCGGGTTCGCGTCCAGGGCGAGCGTGTCCGGCTCGGCGGCGACCTCGGCCGCCGACCGGTTGGCGCAGGCCGGCGACATCGTGACCGCGGCCGCCGGCGCGTACCGCACGATGCGCGGCGGGGCGGACAACGCGATCCAGGCCTGGCGCTCCCGGCCGGCCGATCTCGACGACGCCGCCCTCGAAGCGCTCGCCACCAGGGTCAACGACGCCCTCGGCACGGTGCGCGACGGCTACGAGCGGACCCTGCGGGCCTACGCGGGCGCGCTGTCGGGGCTCGCACCCGCGTTCGCCGAGACCGCGGCCGGCGACCCGTCGTGGGCGGCCACCGCGCCGCGCGCCGGGCTGACCGTGCCGCCGCCGGGGACCGACCCGCGCGCGGTGGCGCAGTGGTGGCGCGGGCTGTCCGAGACCGAGCGCGACCAGCTGCTGGCCACCCAGTTCGACGCGCTCGGCCGGCTGCGCGGACTGCCGGCCGAGGTACTCGACGACGCCAACCGGCGGCGGATCGAGGTCGACCAGGCGCAGTTCGCCGCGAAGGGCGCCGACCTGGACGCGCGGATCTCCCAGCGTGCGGCGGAGCTGGGCATCGACCTCGAGGACGAGAGCGCGCTGCGCGCCGATCCCGAGCTCGCCGACCTGCTCGACCAGCGCCAGGACACCGACCGCTGGCTGGCCAACGCGACGGCGGCCGCGGACCGGGTGACCGAGGCGGCGGCGCTGTCGCCGGACGGCGCCTACGTGCTGTCCTACGACCCGGTCGGCCCCGGCGCGCAGGAGGGCCTGCTCGCGGTGGCGCTGGGCAACCCGGACACCGCGGACAACCTGGCGGTCGTGGTCCCCGGCACGGCGACCACGCTGGAGAACGGCTTCCCGAACGGCTCGGCGGCCGACCTGCGCGCGGAGATGAACGCCGCCGCGCCCGGCGAGCAGAACGTGACCGTCGCCTGGCTCGGCTACGACGCGCCTGCCTGGGACCTGAGCGTGGCGACCAAGGACAACGCGGTCGGCGGCGCGGGAAACCTGGTGGCCGATGTGGACGGCTACCGCGCGGCGGCCGACGGGCAGCAGCACATCTCGGTCATCGGGCACAGCTACGGCAGCGTGACCGTCGGCTACGCCGGGATGAACGGCCTGGCCGCCGACGACATCGCGTTCATCGGCTCGCCCGGCGTCGGCGCGTCCACTGTGGACCAGCTGTCGGCCGGCGACGGGCACGTGTGGGCCGGCGCCACCGAGCACGACCCGGTCGTGCAGGGCACCAGCGGCGACTGGTTCACCGCCGACGGCTCCTCGACCGGACCGTACGACAGCTCCTTCGGCGCCAACCAGTTCGGCGCGGCCGACGGCGGCAACGCGCTGCACGCGCACTCGAACTACTACAGCCCCGGCTCGGAGTCCCTGCACAACCTGGCCAACATCGCCACCGGCAACTACGCCGAGGTGTCCGACCCGCGCTGGCAGGACTCCCCACTGCCCCCGGAGGCCCCCGGCTCCAACCTCCCGGTGATCGGCCCGGTCATCGACGCCACCGTCAACGCCGGCCGGGAGGCGGTGGACATCGTCGAGGACGTCGGCGGCGGCCTGATCGACGCCGGCGGCCACGCCCTGGACGGCGACTGGGACGCCGCCTGGAACGAGCTGACCGACACCGGCGGTGAACTCGTCAACGACGCCGGCGACGCCGTCCTCGGCACCATCGGCGACGCCGTGGAAGGCACCCGCGACCTCTACGAGTCCACCATCGGCCGCCTCTTCTAACCCGGCGAGGTCAGGGTGGGGGTGCGGTGGTGGTGCGGATGACCAGGCGGGGTGGGAGCAGGTGGCGGGCCGGGGCGGTGCGGGTGCCGCGGACACGTTGCACGAGTGCCTCCGCGGCCAGTCTGCCCATCTCGGCGCGGGGCTGGTCGATGGTGGTCAGGGACACGTGGCGCAGGGCGGCGAGCCAGGTGTTGTCGTAGCCGACCACCGACACGTCCTTGGGCACCGACAGGCCGGCCTCCTCCAGCGTGGAGATCACGCCGACCGCGTTGAGGTCGTTGGCCGCGAGCAGGGCCGTCGGCGGGCGCTGGTCGAGCAGCGCGCGTGCCGCCGTCGCGCCGGCCGCCTCGGTGTACTCGCCGCGCACCACCCTCGGGGTCAGCCCGTGCCGGCGCATGGCGGCGACATAGCCGGTCCTGCGCGGCGCGGACTGCGAGCCGCCACCGCCGTCGATGTGCGCGATGTCCTTGTGCCCCAAGGAGACCAGGTGATCGACGGCCATCCGCGAGCCGACCCGGCCGTCGTCGTTCACCGTGTCGACGGTCGGCCTCCTGGACGACCGGGAGACCAGCACCACCGGCGTGTGGGTGGCCGCGCCGGTGATCGACCCGGCCGGCAGCACCGGACCGAGCAACGCGATGCCCGCCGGGCGGAAGGACAACAGCCCGGTCAGCGCCTGGCGTTCCCGCGTCGGCGAGCGCCCGCCGGTGTTGATCACCAGCTCGAACCCGGCCGCCCTGGCGGTCGCGTCCAGCCCGTCGACGACCTCCGCCCAGAACGGGTTGTGCAGGTCCGACACCATCACGCCGAGCACGTGCGAGGTCCGGCTGGCCAGCGAGCGCGCCATCAGATGTGGGGAGTAGCCGAGCTCGTCGGCCGCCTTGAGCACGGCCGCCCGCCGCGTGTCGCTCACCTTCGGCGAGCCGCGCAGCACCAGCGACACCAACGCGCGGGACACGCCTGCTCTGGCCGCGACGTCCTCGATCGTTGGTCGGGGCACCGCGCCTCCTTGACACACCTGTGAGCGACATTACAGGATGTGCCGAATTAGAGCGCTCCAACCGCAGGGGGTCGCGGATGCGCATCGGCGTGGCCGGAGTCGGCCGGATCGGCACCATGCACGCGAGACATCTCGCCGCGCTGGACCATGTCGATCAGGTCCTCCTCTTCGACCCTGTTCCCGGCCGGGCGGAGCGGGCCGCCGAGTCCGTCGACGGCGCGGGCGGCGCGGGCGGGCGGGCCAGCGCCACCGGCCGCGACGGCGCCCGCGCGGTGGCCGACTTCGACACCCTGCTGCGGCTGGCCGACGGCGTGCTGATCGCCACCCCGACCACCACCCACGCCGACCTCGTCCGCCGCTGCCTGGCCGAGGGCGTGCCCGCGCTGTGCGAGAAGCCGATCGCCGCCGACCTCGCCGAGATGTCCGCGCTGGTCGAGGAGATCGAGCAGACGGACGTGCCGGTGCTGGTCGGCTTCCAGCGCCGGTTCGACCCGGCGATGACCGAGCTGCACCGGCGGATCAGCACCGGCGAGCTCGGCACGATCTACCACGTGCGCGCGGTCGGCTTCGACGCCCAACCGCCCGACTTCGGCTACCTGCCCTCCTCCGGCGGCATCTTCCGCGACCTGCTCATCCACGACCTGGACGCGGTCCCGTGGCTGGTCGGCGAGCCGGTCGTGGAGGTCTACGCGTCCGGCTCGGTGCTGGTCGACGAGGCCTTCGCGTTGGCAGACGACGTCGACAACGCGGTGGCGCTGCTGCGCTTCGCCGGCGGCGCGCACGCGGTGCTCGCCGCCGGCCGGCACGACCCGCTCGGCTACGACCACCGCATCGAGGTGCTCGGCGCGCGGGACTCGGTCACCGTCGGGCTCGACCCGCGCACCCCGCTCAACTCGCTCGACCAGGACGGCCCGACGGCCGTGGACGCCTACCCCGGCTTCGCCCAGCGGTTCCGGCGCGCCTACGTCAACGAGATGAGCGTGTTCACCGGCGTGATCGCCGGTACCTCGGCCAACCCGTCGCCGGCAAGGGACAGCTTGGTCAGCCTGCGGTTGGCGCAGGCATGTGAACGGTCGCGGCGCACCGGAGAGCCGGTTCGCCCGGAAGAGGGGAGCGACACATGAAACTCGCCGCCGCACCCATCTCCTGGGGTGTCTGCGAGGTCCCCGGCTGGGGCCGGCTGCTCGACCAGGACACCGTCCTGCGCGAGATGGCCGAACTCGGCCTCGCGGCCACCGAGCTCGGTCCACCCGGCTACCTGCCGGCCGACCCGGACACCCTGCGCACGACCCTCGACCGGCACGGCCTCGGCCTGGTCGGCGGCTTCCTCGCCGTCGTGCTGCACGATGCCGACCAGCAGAAGTCCATTGTGGACAGAGCGGCGAAGCAGGCGGAGCTGCTCGCCTCGGTCGGCGCCGACGTGCTCGTGCTCGCCGCCGCCACCGGCATCGACGGCTACGACGAGCGCCCGCCGCTGAACCAGGCGCAGTGGCACACCCTGGTCGACACCGCCGGCCTGATCCGCGACGCGGCGGTGCGCGTCGGCGTGCGCACCGTGCTCCACCCGCACGTCGGCACCCAGGTGGAGACCTCGGCCGAGGTCCGGCGGTTCCTCGCCGACTCCGACCTGCCGCTGTGCGTGGACACCGGCCACCTGCTGATCGGCGGCACCGACCCGGTCGAGCTGGTCCGGGCGCACCCGCACCGGGTCGGCCACGTGCACCTCAAGGACGTCCGCGCCGACCTCGCCGAGCAGGTGCGTGCCGGCGTGCTCAGCTACACCGAGGCGGTGGCCGGCGGCATCTACGTGCCGCTCGGTGACGGTGATGTCAACCTCGGCGGTCTGCTGAAACTGTTGCGGGACAACGACTACCACGGCTGGTACGTGCTCGAGCAGGACACCGCGCTGCCCGAGGACGGCAGCGGCGGGGACGACACCCCCCGGCAGGCCACCGCGCGTAGTCTTGCCTTCCTCCATTCAGTCTACTGAGGACATACGGCCCTGATAGGAGAGACAACGATGTCTGACCGAGGGCGCCGAAGGCCCCCGTTACGCGCCGCCGCGCTGGCGGCGACCGCGCTGGTCACCGCATTGGCGGTCGGCGCGTGTACCGGGCCGTCCGCCGAGACCACCAGTGCGCCCGGCGGGGGCGGTGGTGGCGGCGAGTTCGACCCGGCTGCGGCACTCGACTTCGCCGTGGTCACCCACGGCAGCGAGGGCGACGCCTTCTGGAGCGTGGTCAAGAACGGCGCCGAGGCGGCCGGCCGGGACCTCGGCGTCGAGGTCACCTACACCGCCAACGGCGACCCGAGCGCCCAGGCCAAGCTCATCGACAACGCCGTGGCGCAGGGAAAGACCGGCATCGTGGTCTCGATGGCCAACCCGGACGCGCTCAAGTCGTCCATCGAGGCCGCGGTGGCCGCCGGCATCCCGGTGATCACGATCAACTCCGGCGCCGACCGCAGCGTGGAGTTCGGCGCGCTCGCGCACGTCGGCCAGGAGGAGGACATCGCCGGCCGGGCCGCCGGCGAGCGGATGAAGGCGGCCGGCAAGAAGCGGCTGCTCTGCGTGATCCACGAGGCGGGCAACTCCGGGCTCAACGACCGCTGTGACGGCGCCCGCGACGGCTTCGGCGGCGAGGTGACCAACCTCCAGGTCGACATCGCCAACCCGACCGACATCGAGGCCCGCCTGCGCGGCGCGCTGCAGACCAACCCCGACATCGACGCCGTGCTGACGCTGAACTCCCAGGTCGCCGACCGTGCGGTGACCGCGGCGACCGGGGTCGGCTCGACCGCCGAGGTCGCCACGTTCGATCTCAACACCGACGTGGTGGACGCGATCCGCGACGGCCGGATCCTGTTCGCCGTCGACCAGCAGCAGTACCAGCAGGGCTATCTGCCGATCACGATGCTCAAGCTGTACCGGCAGAACGGCAACACGTTGGGCGGCGGGCAGCCGGTACTCACCGGCCCCGGTTTCGTCGACGAGTCCAACGCGGACCTGGTGCGTCCGTACACCGAACGCGGCACGCGCTGAGGAGCCGGGGAATGACGACAACCAGGGAACCCGTACTGACCGACGAACGGCTCGCGCCCGGCGGTCTGGTGAACCGGCTGGTGGTGCGGCCGGAGATCGGCGCGCTGATCGGCGCGCTCGTGGTGTTCGTGTTCTTCTCCCTCGTCGCGGACAAGTTCCTCACCGCGGGCGGCGTCGCGACCTGGCTGGACGACTCGGCGACGCTGGGCATCATGGCGGTGGCCGTGGCGATGCTGATGATCGGCGGCGAGTTCGACCTGTCCGCCGGCGTGCTGACCGCGTCCACCGCGCTGGTCACCGCGATCCTGGCCACCGAGGTCGGGCTGAACGTGTGGCTGGCGCTGCTGCTGTCGCTGGTGTTCGCGCTCGGGGTCGGCGCGCTGAACGGCTGGCTGGTGGTGCGCACCGGGCTGCCGAGCTTCATCGTGACCCTCGGTACGTTCCTCGCCCTGCAGGGCCTCAACCTCGGCGTCACCCGGCTGGTCACCGGCTCGGTGCAGGTGTCCGGGATGCGCGCGGCCGACGGTTACGAGTCCGCCGGGTTCGTGTTCGCCTCCTGGATCACCATCGGCGACACCTCGTTCCAGATCTCGATCCTGTGGTGGCTCTGCTTCGCCGCGGTGGCCGCGTGGATCCTGGTGCGCACCAGGTTCGGCAACTGGACCTTCGCCGTCGGCGGCTCGGCGCCCAGCGCGCGGGCGGTCGGCGTGCCGGTGGCGCGCACGAAGATCCTGCTGTTCATGACGACCGCGCTGGCCGGCTGGCTGGTCGGCTCGATCAACATCCTGCGGTTCACCACGGTGCAGGCCAACCAGGGCATCGGGCTGGAGTTCCAGTTCATCATCGCCGCGGTGATCGGCGGCTGTCTGCTCACCGGCGGGTTCGGCTCGGCCATCGGCGCCGCGATCGGCGCGCTGATCTTCGGCATGGCCAGGCAGGGCATCGTGTTCGCCAACTGGAACTCCGACTGGTTCATGCTCTTCCTCGGCATCATGCTGCTCGGCGCGGTGCTGGTGAACAACACCTTCCGGCGCCGGGCGGAAAGGGTGCGGCGATGAGCGAGCTTGCGAGCGAATCAATCAACACCGGGCGACCGCGAGCGGCCGGACCGAGCCTGCGAGGGACGGTCATGAGCGAGCTTGCGAGCGAATCAATGTCACAGGGCGACCGCGAGCGGCTCGACCGAGCCTGCGAGGGGGAGTCGTGAGTCCCCTCATTGAGGTCGACGGGATCGGCAAGAGCTACGGCAGCGTGGTCGCCCTGCGTGAGGTGTCCACCGTGGTCAACGCGGGCGAGGTCACCTGCGTGCTCGGCGACAACGGTGCCGGCAAGTCGACCCTGATCAAGATCCTGGCCGGGGTGCACCAACACGACACCGGGCGGTTCCTGGTCGACGGCGCGGACGTGCGGCTGTCCTCGCCGAGGGCGGCGCTGGACCTCGGCATCGCGACCGTCTACCAGGACCTCGCCGTGGTGCCGCTGATGAGCGTGTGGCGCAACTTCTTCCTCGGCTCGGAGCCGACCGTCGGCGCGGGCCCGCTGCGCCGGCTCGACCGCAAACGCGGCAAGGAGATCGCGCGCACCGCGCTCGCCGAGATGGGCATCGACCTGCGCGACGTCGAACAGCCGGTCGGCACGCTGTCTGGCGGTGAGCGGCAGTGCGTGGCGATCGCGCGGGCGATCCACTTCGGCGCGAAGGTGCTGATCCTGGACGAGCCGACGGCCGCGCTCGGGGTGAAGCAGTCGGGCGTGGTGCTGCGCTACGTCGCCCAGGCGCGCGACCGGGGCCTCGGCGTCGTGCTGATCACCCACAACCCGCACCACGCCTACCCGGTCGGCAACCGGTTCCTGATCCTCAAACGCGGGGCCAGCGTCGGCTCGCTGGAGAAGTCGGCGATCACCCTGGAGGAGCTGACCCGCCAGATGGCCGGCGGCGCCGAGCTGGCGGCGCTGGAGCACGAGCTGCGCGAGGTGTCTGGCTAGTGCGACTGACGACCGCGCAGGCCATCGTCGCCTGGCTGGTGGCCCAGCGGACGGTGCTGCTCGACGGCACCGAGGCGCCGCTGTTCCCCTCGGTGTTCGCGATCTTCGGCCACGGCAACGTCCTTGGCCTTGGCACCGCGCTGTCCGAACAGGCCGACGCGCTGCCGGTCTGGCGCGGGCACAACGAGCAGGGCATGGCGCTCGCGGCCGTCGGCTACGCGAAGGCGACCCACCGCCGCCAGGTCGGCGTGGTCACCTCGTCGATCGGGCCGGGGGCGTTGAACATGGTCACCGCCGCCGGGGTCGCGCACGCCAACCGGCTGCCGCTGCTCCTGCTGCCCGGCGACACGTTCGTCAACCGCGCGCCCGACCCGGTGCTGCAGCAGGTGGAGCCGTTCGGCGACGGCACGGCCACGGCCAACGACGCCTTCCGCGCGGTGAGCCGCTGGTTCGACCGGATCACCCGACCGGAACAGCTGCTGGCCACCCTGCCGCAGGTGGCCAGGGTGCTCACCGACCCGGCCGACTGCGGCCCGGTCACCCTCGCGCTGCCCCAGGACGTGCAGGCCGAGACCTTCGACTTCCCGGACGCCCTGTTCGCCCCGGTGGTCCACCACCCGTCGCGGCCCCGGCCGGACCGGGCCGCGATCGGCCGGGCCGCCGAGGTGGTCCGCGCCGCCGCCGGGCCGCTGGTGGTGCTCGGCGGCGGCGTGCGGTACTCCGGCGCGGCCGGCCGGGCGCTGGCCTTCGCCGAGGCGCACGGCATCCCGGTCACCGAGACCACGGCCGGGCGCACCCTCGTGCCACACGACCATCCGCTGCACGCGGGTCCGCTGGGCATCACCGGCTCCGCGTCGGCCAACGCACTGGCCGCCGAGGCCGACCTCGTGCTCGCGGTCGGCACCCGGTTGCAGGACTTCACCACGGCGTCCTGGTCGCTGTTCGCGCCGGACGTGCGGCTGGTCGCGGTGAACACCGCGCGCTTCGACGCGGTCAAGCACGGCGCGATCGCGCTGGTCGCCGACGCCGACGAGGCGCTGGCCGAGCTGGCCGAACTGGTGGCCGGCTGGCGGGCGGACCAGGACTGGTCGGCGCGCGCCGCGCGGGAGTTGGCCGGCTGGGACGCCTACATCGACGGCCTGCGCGCGCCGGGACCGGGACTGCCGACCTACGCCCAGGTGGTCGGCGTGGTCAACGAGGCGAGCGAGTCCGGCGACTACGTGCTGACCGCGTCCGGCGGCCTGCCGGGGGAGCTGATCGGCGGCTGGCGGGCCGACGGGGCAGGCCCGTCGATGGACGTCGAGTACGGGTTCTCCTGCATGGGCTACGAGCTGGCCGGCGCCTGGGGTGCCGCGCTCGCCCGGCCGGCCGGGGTGGTCACCGCGCTGGTCGGCGACGGCTCGTACCTGATGTTGAACTCCGAGCTGTTCTCCGCCGCGTTCGCCGGCCACGGGTTCGTCGCCGTCGTGTGCGACAACGACGGCTACGCGGTCATCGACCGGCTGCAACGGGGCAACGGCGCGCCCGCGTTCAACAACATGTACGCCGACGTGCGGTCACGGCAGGCCGATACGCCACGGGTCGACTTCGCCTCCCACGCGGCGTCGCTCGGCTGCGCCGTGTTGGCCGCCAGCGACCTCGACGAACTACGAGCCGCCTACGCCACGGCACGCGAACACGCACGGCACGGCCGAGTGGCCGTCGTGGTGATCCGCACCCACGCTTCGGCATGGACAGACGCCGAAGCATGGTGGGAGATCGGCATACCCGAGCGTTCGACCTACCCCGACGTGGTCAACGCCCGTGACGAGCTGGCCAAGGCCAAAACGGACCAGGTGCGTTACCTGGGCCGCTCCTGAACCAGCCGCTCAACGACGGTAGGTGCCGTCGTCGAAGTCGTCATCGTCATCGAACCGCTCTCCGCCGTTGCCGTCCGAAGGTGCCTGGCTCGACAGCTCCCGTTGCAGAGCGTCGAAGTCCGTGTCGTGAGTGCTGTATTTGAGCTCTCGGGCTACCTTGGTCTGCTTAGCCTTCGCCCGGCCGCGCCCCATGGCTCGACCCCCTCGCACAGTGACGGGGCGGCCGGGGGAATCGGCGGCCCCGCAGATCTCGAATACTGGTTCCTGGTAACTACCGTACCGTGCCGACCGGGTTCTGTGCGAAGGGGCACTGGTGTTGGTCGGCACCTTCTTCTGGCGAGTTCGGTCACGCCGTTGATCGCCCCGTGACCACCCCTCCGGCGTTCCGTGACACGATGCCTCTCGTGCCCCGACCGTTCGTCGCCTACCTCAGGGTGTACGAACCGTTGTCCTCCTTTGCCGCTGACGCCGCGAAACCACTGCGCGAGGCGCTGGAGACCGGCCACCTCGACCACGCGGGCGTCGGTGAGCGCGAGCGGGACATGTGGCTCAGATCACAACTGTCCCAGCCGTCGACCATGCTCCCCGGTGAGCTGGCCAACGGCGACCCGTCGCCGCGCGCGTCGCGGGACCTGCTGGTGCTCGACCCGGCCGAGGTACCCGTCGACCAGGCGACCGTCGGTCCCGGCCCGCTGGTGTGCCCGCTGGACGTGCGCGCCCGCTCGGCCGCCGCGCTGGTCGGCTTCCTGACCTCGTCGCACCCGGCACTGCGCGCGGTGGCGCTGTCGGAGTCGGTGGACACGGTCCGGGAGCGGGCCGCCAAGGTGCTCTCCGACCTGCCCGGCGGCGCGGTGCACGTGGTGTCCACGACCTGGACGGTGCCGCTGCCCTGGTTCACCCTGGTCGACCCTGGCCACCGGCACCTCGTGCTGGCCACCCGGGAGGACCCGCGCCGGCAGGTCTGCTGGCGGGTGGCGATGGCCGACGCCCGCAGGCGGGTGGCCAAGGCGCACTCGCTGGCCGAGCGGGTGCTCGGCGACCAGGGCCCGACGAAGGTCCTCGAGGACACCGGCCGGTGGCTGGAGCACTTCCACCCGCACTCGGCGGTCGAGCTGGACTACGGCGGCCTGGTGCAGTTACTCGACGACGAGGAGCTGACCGAGGACACCTCGGCCGCGGACGTGCAGGCCATCGTGGCGGCGCTGGAACGTCAGGACGTCGAGGAGATCGCCGCCAGGTTCGAGACCCTGCGCGAGTTCTGGAGCGACCTGGCCGTCCGCGAACGCTTCAACTAGTCCGGTTCCGGCCCGGGCCCAACGCCCTGAATGAGGCATTGGCGACGTTCACCGTCCCGAATGGGGCATTCAGGGCTTGTCGTCGACCGGGGCCTCGCCGCGTTCGGCGGCCAGCAGCTGGTCGACCGAGGCGCTGCCCGCGCGGTAGCGGCGCGCGATCTGGTCGTTGAACACGTCCATCACCCGCTGTACCTCGCGCCTGCGCTGGGAGACCGACGCCTCCTCGGCGACATAGGTCCGCAGCGCGAGGTCGAGCCGCTCGTCGGGCAGCGTGGCCACGTCCGACAGGTCGGTGTCCGACACCAGCGCCTCGACGTGGCGCCGGTGTGCCTCCGCGCGGGAGGGCTCCAACGTCTGGTGGCGCCCGGAGCCGGCGGGTGCCCGGCCGACCGCGTTGTCCGCGAGGATCTCCGCCAGCCGTTCCACCACCGAGCTGGAGCCGCCCTCGGCGCGGCGTTTCCGCTCCGCCTTCACGATGTCGATCCTGGCGTGCAGCAGCCGGCGCAGGTAGGACAGGTCGGTCTCCTCCTGCGCCGCGTCGTCGCGGCGCGCGCGGACCTCGTTCAGGTCGAGCTCGGCCAGCCCGGCGACGTAGTCGGGCGCGAGCACACGGTCTATTCGCCTGCGACCACCTGGTCGGACTTCGATCACGTGCTCATCCTCCGGTACTGACACCCTCGCCGACAAACCCGGTATCAGTTGCTTAGCACTACCCCGATCAGCTCCCGCACCTCGGTCGGCCGAAGCGGCGGCCGCTGGGCCAACGTGGCGAACTCGGCGGCCCTGGCGACCAGCTGGGCGTTGTCGCGCACCCGCTCGCCTCTGGCGAAGGACACCGTGTCCTCCATGCCGACCCGCACGTGCCCGCCGGCCGACAGCGCGGCCAGCATGACCGGCAGCGTGGCCCGCCCGATCCCGGTCGCGGAGAAGCTCGCGCCGGCCGGCAGCGTGCGCAGCGCGGCGACCAGCGTCGCGGTGTCGCCCGGCATCCCGCCCGGCACGCCCATCACCAGGTCGACGTGCACCTTCCCGCCCGCCGGCAGGCCGTGCTCGTCGAGCAGTCTGCGCAGGCTGGTCAGCTGGCCGACGTCGAAGATCTCGTACTCCGGGACGATGCCGCGCTCACGCATCCGCCGGTGCAGCTCGACCACGAACTCCCAGCGGTTCAGGAACACGTCGTCGCCGAAGTTGACCGTGCCCATCGTGCAGGACGCGGAGTCCGGCATGGCCTCCAGCACGCGCAGCCGGTCGGCCTCCGGATCGGTCACCGCGCCGCCGGTGGACAGCTGGACGACCAGGTCGGTGTGTTCCCGCAGGGCGGCGACCGTGTCGGTGAGCAGCCCGAGGTCAAGCGTCGGCGTGGTGTCCGCGCCCCGGATGTGCACGTGGATCATGGCCGCGCCGGCCGCCTCGCAGGCCACCGCCTCGGCCACCAGCTCGTCCAGGGTGACCGGCAGGTTCGGCACGTCCACCTTGGCGTGTTCGGCGCCGGTCGGCGCGACGGTGATCAGGGTCCCTGTCATGGGCCCGGATGGTAGTCAGCCGCGCAGCTTCCTGGCTGCCTCGCGGCCGAGCGCCGGGGTGTCCGCGGGCACCGAGTCCGGGTCGATCGCGGCCTGCACGACCCGGTCGTCCACGCCGGCGAGCAGCTCGGCGTCCAACGGCACCGAGTACTTGACCAGCGCGAGCGCGATCGACCCCAGCTCGTGGTGGCGGGCGACCGAGCCGACCCGGCCGACGGTCCGCTCCCCGAGCAGCACCGGGTCACCGGTCTCTGGCAGTACCTCCGGCGAGCCGTCCAGGTGCAGCAGCAGCATCCGCCGGGGCGGCCGGCCGACGTTGTGCACCTTCGACACGGTCTCCTGGCCGCGGTAGCAGCCCTTCGCCACGTGCGCGGCGACGTGTACCCAGCCAACCTCGTGCGGGATCGTCCGGTCGTCGGTGTCCACGCCGAGCCGGGCGCGGCTGGCCTCGACCCGCAGCGCCTCGTAGCCCCAGCTGCCCATCGGCCGGGCGCCGTGTCCGGTCAGCCGGTCCCACCAGGCGACCAGCTCGGCGCGCGGCACGAGCAGGTCGACGCCGAGCGGCATCCGGCGCACGAGCACGTCCAGGCCGCCGGCGACCGCGTACGGCTCGGTGGGCACCGGCAGGCCGGCGGCGCCGAGCAGCGCGTCGGTGTCCGGGCCGACCACCGACAGCACCGCGCGCTCGGCGGTGGCGTCCCGCAGCTCGACCTTGGACCAGAAGACCATCGACTCGAAGTAGCCGAGCAGCGTCTCCCGCCCGCCCCGTGCGCCGGACGCGTCCGCGCCCGGCTCGGTGTCCAGCCAGACCACCTCGTCCAGGTGCGCGAGGTTCATGTGCGCGTCCACCCGGCCCTGGCTGTCCAGCACGAGCGCCTCGGTGCCCGCGCCGTCGGCCAGCTCGGTGACGTGCTGGGAGATGACCAGGTGCAGCCAGCCGAGCCGCTCCGGACCGGTGACCGCGATCACCTCCCGGTCGGACCGGTCGACGACGGCGACCTTGCGCGCGGCGGCCCGCTGCTCGGCGTACGGGTCGCCGAAGTGCCACGGCACGCCCTGGTCCGGCCAACCGTCCGGCGGCGGCACCGCGCCAGGGACGTCGAGGATGGGTGAGGTCATGGCTGGTCTCCTGAGCAGTTCCGGCAGGTTCCCGACAGGGCGAGGTGGCTCACGTCCAGTGCGAACCCGTGGGAGTCGCGCAGTGTTCCGGCCAGCCCGTCCATCACCTCGCACGGCGCCTCGATGACCGCGCCGCAGTGGTGGCAGACCAGGTGCACGTGGCCGTGCTCGTGCACCGAGTAGTTGGGCGCGCCGTGGCCGAGGTGGGTGTGCCGCACGATGCCGAGGCTCTCCAGCAGCTCGAGCGTGCGGTAGATGGTGGTGATGTTGACCGACGGCGTGCTGCGCTGCACCCGCTGACAGACCTGTTCCGGGGTGGCGTGCGCCAGCTCGAGCAGCGCGTCCAGGACGAGCTGACGTTGCGGGGTCATCCGCATCCCACGTTGGTGCAGGGTCTGTTTCAGCTGGGCGCGTTCGGCCTCGAGGTTGCGGGCGCTCACGGTCTCCACCCCACGAATCGTAGGCCGGTTGCCGAGTAGGCTGCCGGCATGCGGGTGCTTGCGATGTTGGACGGAACTCTGGCCGACCCGGACGGGCTGCACATCCGGGTCGATGACCTCGGGCTGACCCGGGGTGACGGGATCTTCGAGACCGTCCTGGTGGTGGACGGCAAACCCCGCGAGCTCGGCCCGCACCTCGACCGGCTGGCCCACTCCGCGCGGACGCTCGCGCTGCCCGACCCCGACCGCGCCGCCTGGGAGCGCTGCGCGCGGACGGTCATCGACGCCTGGCAGGGCCCGGCCGAGATGGCGCTCAAGCTGGTCTACACCCGGGGCCCGGAGTTCGGCGACGGCACGCCGACCGGCTACGCCATGGGCCTGGCGATCTCGGAGAAGGTGCTGCGCAACCGGGTCGCCGGGGTGCGCGCGGTCACCCTCGACCGGGGCTTCGACCCGGAGATCGTCGCCCGCGCCCCGTGGCTGCTGCTCGGCGCGAAGACGCTGTCCTACGCGGTGAACATGGCCGCGCTGCGCTGGGCGGAGGCGCACGACGCCGAGGAGTCGATCTTCATCGCCGCCGACGGGTCGGTGCTCGAGGGCCCGACGTCCAACGTGGTGGTCGTCCACGGCCGCACCCTGCGCACCCCGCCGCCGAGCAACGGCATCCTGCGCGGCACGACCCAGGGCGCGCTGTTCCGCGCGGCCGAGGCCGCCGGCTGGGTGACCAAGCTGGAACCGCTCCACCTCGACGACCTGACCTCGGCGGACGCGGTGTTCCTCGCCTCCAGCGTCCGCAAGATCACCAAGGTGCGCGCGCTGGACGGCCGGCAGCTGGCCGACGCGACCGAGCTGCACGCCGAGCTCAACGCGCTGTACGAGTCCGAGTACGCCTGAGCCGGCTCAGCCGGCGACGCGGCGCAGCAGCGCCGAGGTGTGCGGCTGCAGCGGCTGGCCGACCATGGCGCGTTCCTCGACATAGGCCAGGTCGCCGTTGTTCACCAGGCCGTAGAGCCGCTTGGCGCCGGTGACCTCCTTGGCCGATGCCGTGCGCATGGTGACGTCGGTGGCCAGCTCCCAGGAGGTCTGGGTCCGCGACTCGCCGTAGTAGATCTCGATCACGCCGGTGGCGTGGGCCAGCAGCAGCTCGATGGTGTCGTCCGGCTGCGGCCGCCACCAGCCGACCTCGCGCGCCGCCGGCCGGATCACCTTGCCGTCGGCGTCCAGCAGCCATGCCTTGGACTCGTAGAAGATGAACGGGCGGCCGTCGTGCGCGAAGGTGATCTGCTGGCCGAAGTGGGCGGACTCGATGGTCGGGTACACGACCTCGCCCTCACCGCGCCACACGCCGATCAGCGGCAGCAACGCCAGCAGCCGGTCGTTCAGGTCGGCACCGTCGCGCAGGTTGGCCGTGTCGTTGGGGATCGGCAGATCCGGCCACTGCGGGACGTTGCGGCCGCGAGTGATGGCCGCGCGCTCGGCGGCCGCGCGCACCGCGGCGTCGCCACTGCCGGGGACCGGGGCTTCCTGGGTCATCGCGCCAAACCCGCGCGCATGGTCGAGATCAGTTCCACCCGGCGAGGATATGCGAACGCGGGACGGCCGCTCAGGCGGCCGTCCCGCGTTCTTGGGTGAGGTCTGCTCAATCGACCGTGACGGCGACCGGGTGCAGGCCAGGAGCCTCCGCGGTCACCTTCGCCTCGCCGTTACCGGTCCGGTGCAGCGCGCGCACCGTCCACTGACCTGGTGCGGCGAAGAACCGGAAGTCGCCATCCGGGGAGGAGACGACCTCGGCGGTGAACTCGCCGCTCGCGTCCAGCAGCCGCACGAACGCGCCGCCGACCGGTTCGCCGTCCGCGGTCACCTTGCCGCCCAACACGATCTCCTTGTCGAGGTCGATCCCGGCCGGCAGCTGCGCGGTCTGCGTGGGTGCGCCGCATCCGTCGTTGCTCATCGCGTCTCCTCAGTTGGTGCCGGGGCCGACCTCGACCGGCACGCCGACCAGCGAGCCGTACTCGGTCCATGAGCCGTCGTAGTTCTTCACGTCCGCATAGCCGAGCAGCTCGTGCAGGGCGAACCAGGTGTGCGAGCTGCGCTCACCGATGCGGCAGTAGGCGATGGTGGACTTGCCGTCGTCGATGCCGGCGTCCTTGTACAGCTCGCGCAGCTCGTCCTCGCTGCGGAACGTGCCGTCCTCGTTGGCCGCCTTGCTCCACGGCACGTTGATCGCCGACGGGATGTGGCCGCCGCGCTGGGCCTGCTCCTGGGGAAGGTGCGCCGGCGCGAGCAGCTTGCCGGAGAACTCGTCCGGCGAGCGCACGTCGACCAGGTTCTTCGCCGAGATGGCGGCCACCACCTCGTCGCGGAACGCGCGGATCGCGGTGTTCTGCTCCTTGGCGGTGTAGTTGGTCTCGTCCCGGGTGACCTGGTCCTTGACCAGCGGGCGGCCGTCCAGCTCCCACTTCTTGCGGCCGCCGTCGAGCAGCTGCACGGTCTGGTGGCCGTAGAGCTTGAAGTACCAGTAGGCGTAGGCGGCGAACCAGTTGTTGTTGCCGCCGTAGAGGACGACGCGATCGTCGTTGGCGATGCCCTTGCCCGACAGCAGCTTCTCGAAGCCCGCGCGGTCGACGAAGTCCCGGCGCACCTGGTCCTGCAGCTCGGTCTTCCAGTCGATCCGCACCGCGCCGGGGAGGTGGCCGCCGTCGTACGCGGAGGTGTCCTCGTCGACCTCGACGAACACCACCCCCGGGGTTGCGAGGTTCTCTTCGGCCCATTCGGCCGTGACCAAGACGTCTTCGCGGCTCATCGGCGCGCTCTCTCCTTCACTGGGGACAATTCGGGCGGGATCAACGCAGGGGCACATCGGGCAGCCGAGGCGGAACGTGCACGCGGCATGGGCGACCTCCCTGACTGCGGCGGCTGGGATGGGGGAACCAGCGCGGGCGGAGGTTTCTGGTCCGCCCGTCAGTCAGAAGCCAGACACAGGCTCGAGTCGACGCGGCAGTAGTCGACCGCGCGCCTTCTCGTCAGTTGCCTGGTCAGCAAGGAGTACACGGCATGCACACTACCGCCAGCTCCCTACCTCTGGGAGTCGTGTCCACCAGGTGGGACGGGCCGAGTGCGTGGATTTCCGCAGGTCGCGGGGATGGTTCGGCGCGGTCAGCCGCCGAGCAGCACGTCCCAGGCCTTGCCCTTGACCGACAGCACGCCCGGCTCGACGCTGACCGCGGTCGGCGTGACCGTGAACGGCAGCTCGCCCGGGTCGAGGGTGACCTTGAGCGCCCGCAGGATGTCGGCCTCGAGCACGTCGGGGAACTGGCCGCTGCCGAGCACGCTGTTGCGCAGCTCAAGGCGCGACGGCACGAAGCTCGCCTTGGCGTCGACCAGGGTGATCAGGCCGAACGCGCACAGGTCGGTCTCCTCGCCGCCGAGGTCGATGGTCGCGCACAGCCGGGTGCCGGCCGTGGTGTCGTCCTCGTTCTCCAGCTTCTCCGCGCGCTCGGCGATCGCCTGCTCCTCGTCGGTGCGCTGCTCGGGGTCGGTCTGCGCGTCCTGTTCAGTGACCGGGTCGATGGTCAGGTTGGTGATCGAGGCGATCAGCGGGTTCTCGTTCTCCAACAGGGCGCGGGTGACGTCGGAGGCCTTGACCCGCACCTGGCCCTCGACCTCCCGCACCTCCACCCCGCGCAGCTCGCCGGAGACCAGATCGCCCAGCGGCGCGATCACGCCCATCAGGTCGACGTGCACCTCGAGGTCACGCAGCGTGTCCTGCACCGGCACGCCCTTGGCGTCGATGGCCACGTGGTCGTACTCGCCGGAGATGGCCTGGGTGAGGAAGGAGGTGCCGTGCACCTTCACCGAGGGGTCGTCGGTGAGGTTGAACTGCTCGCGGGCGCGCTTGGACACCTGGTACTCGAACACCGCCGCCGCACCGAAGTCGGCCACCACCAGCAGGCCGAGCAGCACCACGAGCGAGATGACCAGCCTGCGGGTCCGCCGTCGACGCTTGGGCGTCGTGCGGGGCTTGCCGGGGTCGGTGGTGGTCGTCATGGCAGCTATGTTCCTCGGGGCGGCGTGTCCGGGTGAAGGGGGTGTGCGCCCGATCGTTGGTGCACTCGTGTGACACGTATGTCACGACCAGGACATTTGGCGGGCACAGCGGCTATTCTCCCGGAAAGCCACAGAGCTTCCCAGAGAGGCGGGCCCATGAGCCTCGACCTGCTGCTGCTCACCGCGGACCCAACGCCGGGCGCGGTAGTGCCATCCCTGATGCTGCTGCCCCACCACGTGCGCACCCAGGCGCCAGAGGTGACCGCGCTGCTCGACGCCGGCTCGCGCGATGTCGTGCTGGTCGACGCGCGGGTGGACCTGGCCGCCGCGAAGAGCCTGTGCCGGCTGCTCACCAGCGGCGGGGACAGCGTGCCGGTGATGGCCATCGTGAACGAGGGCGGCCTGGTGGCCGTCAACCCCGAGTGGCGGGTGGACGACATCCTGCTGCCGACCGCCGGCCCGGCCGAGGTGGACGCCCGGCTGCGCCTGCTGACCTCGCGCGGACCGGCCGGGGCGCCGGGCGCGGACGGCGCGCTGCGGCTCGGTGAGCTGGTCATCGACGAGGCGACGTACATGGCGCGGCTGCGTGGCCGGCCGCTCGACCTGACCTACAAGGAGTTCGAGCTGCTCAAGTACCTGGCCCAGCACGCGGGCCGGGTGTTCACCAGGGCGCAGCTGCTGCAGGAGGTCTGGGGCTACGACTTCTTCGGCGGCACCCGCACCGTGGACGTGCACGTCCGGCGGCTGCGCGCCAAGCTCGGCACCGAGCACGAGCAGATGATCGGCACCGTGCGCAACGTCGGCTACAAGTTCGTCCAGCCGCCGAAGGCCACGTCCGGGCACGACCTGGCCGCTGAGCAGAGCGTTCGGCGGTAACCGGCGGGTACGGTCGGGTCCGTGGTGACCTTGACCTGGCTCGACCAGCTCGCCGACCGTGCCGACGCCGTCCGGGAGTTGTTGCTGGCCGCACGCGCGCACGACGGCAGACCAGAGGTCGCGGCCGACGGCCCGCTGCCCCGTGAGTTCCGCGGCGGCCGGCACCTGCTGGCCGCCGACGACGCCGGCGCCCTGGTCGGCTACGCGCATCTGGACACCGCGGGCGACGCGTTCGGCAACCAGGTCGTCGAGCTGGTCGTGCACCCCGACCGGCGGGGTCGGGGGATCGGCGCCCGGCTGGTCGACGAGGTGCTCACCGTCGACGGCCCGCTGCGCCTGTGGTCCCACGGCGATCACCCGGCCGCGGCCCGGCTGGCCGAGCGCACCGGCCTGGCCAGGGTGCGCGAGCTGCTGAAGATGCGGCTGCGCCCGGACCGGGAGCTGCCGGAGCCCAAGCTGCCCGGCCACCTCCTGATCAGGACCTTCGAGCCGGGCCGGGACGAGGACGCGGTGGTCGCGGTCAACGCGCGCGCCTTCGACTGGCACCCCGAACAGGGCCAGCTCAGCGTCGCCGACCTGGTGGCGACCGAGAGCGAGTCCTGGTTCGACCCGGCCGGGTTCTTCCTCGCCGAGGATCAGGACCGGCTGGTCGGCTTCCACTGGACCAAGGTTCACCCGGACGGTGTCGGCGAGGTCTATGTCGTCGGCGTCGACCCCTCGGCACAGGGCGGTGGGCTCGGCACCGCGCTCACCCTGGTCGGCCTGGCGCATCTGCGCGCCGCCGAAATGCGGGAGATCATTCTCTATGTCGAATCGGACAACGCACCTGCCGTCACGGTGTACAGCAGGTTAGGTTTTTCCATCGCCGAAACGGATGTTTCGTACCAGCGCTGAACTCGGGTGACTGTTACCCAGAGCAACAAAGGTCACAATTCGGGGTTGTTCACCTGGTGTTTACCTCTACAGGGTGGCCCGTCCACCCCCCTTCTTTAGCGTCCGCGCTGTGCCGTCCGGACATCCCCGGAGCGGGCGTCTCGTGACTTCGACACACCCGAGAGGAAACAGTGAAGCCCATCCGCTACGGCCGCATCGCGGCCATCGTCACCGCGGGCGCGCTGGCGTTGTCCGCGTGCGGAAACGACCCCGTCGAATCCACTGACGGAAACAGCGACAGTGGCAATGGCGGCGAGCAGGCCGCCGCCGTGTCCGGCGAGATCGCCGGTGCCGGTGCCAGCTCCCAGGAATCCGCCATGGAGGCCTGGATCGCCGGATTCCAGTCGTCGAATCCGGACGCCACCATCAGCTACGACGCCGCGGGCTCCGGTGCCGGCCGAACCCAGTTCGGTGAGGGTGCGGTCGCGTTCGCCGGCTCGGACGCCGTGATGGACGAAGAGGAGCAGGCCGCCGCCGACGAGCGCTGTGGCGGCGAGGCGATTCACCTGCCGCTCTACATCAGCCCGATCGCCGTCATCTACAACCTCGAGGGCGTCGACAACCTGCAGCTCTCGCCAGCGACCGTGGCCGGGATCTTCGACGGGAAGATCAAGACCTGGAACGCGCCGGAGATCGCCGCGGACAACCCGGACGCGCAGCTGCCGAGCGGGCCGATCCGGCCGGTGAACCGCTCCGACGAGTCGGGCACCACGGAGAACTTCACCGAGTACCTCTCCGCGGTGGCCCCGGACGCGTGGCCGCACGAGCCGAGCGGTGACTGGCCGATCCAGGGCACGCAGTCCGCCGCGCAGACCTCGGGCATGGTGCAGACCGTCCAGGGTGGCGACGGCACCATCGGTTACGCGGACGCGAGCAAGGCCGGTGAGCTGGGCGTCGCCAAGATCAAGGTCGGCGAGAACTACGTCGAGTACTCGGCCGAGGCCGCCGCCAAGGTCGTCGACGAGTCGCCGAAGGTCGAGGGCCGCCCCGAGCACGACCTGGGCATCGAGCTCAAGCGGGACGTCACCGCCGAGGGCACCTACCCGATCGTGCTGGTCTCCTACACGATCGTGTGCCTGGACTACCCCGAGGCCGCCGAGGGTGACCTGGTGAAGGCGTTCGTCGGCTACATGGCGAGCACGGAGGGCCAGGAGCAGGCGGCCACCGCCGCCGGCGCGGCGCCGATCTCCGACACGCTCCGGACGGACGTCGAGGCCGCGCTCGAGGCCATTACCGTCGGCAGCTGAGTGACTGGCACCTTGTTACGGTCGGCAGCGCCGGGTGGGCGGACACCTTCGGGTGACCGCCCACCCGGGTCGGTCCGGCCACCCCTGCTGCGGAGACTTGTCTCGTGACCACAACGGGCGAACCGGCGACCTCGCGCACGCCACCCGGAAAACAGCGCGTACCCCAACGACCTGGCGATGTCGTCTTCTCGATCAGTGCGAAATCCGCCGGCGTCCTCATCCTCGTCATCCTCGCCGCGGTCGCGCTGTTCCTGATCGCGCAGGCCCTGCCGGCGATCCAGGCCGACTCCACCGAACTCGCCGAGCGGGTCAGCTGGCTCGGCGACCGCACCCTGTTCAGCTATGTCGGCCCGCTGGTGTTCGGCACCGTGCTGGCCGCCCTGCTCGCGCTCATCATCTCCACGCCGGTGGCCATCGGCGTCGCGTTGTTCATCTCGCACTACGCGCCGCGCAGGCTGGCCCAGGTGTTCGGCTACGTGGTCGACCTGCTCGCCGCGATCCCCAGCGTGGTCTACGGCCTGTGGGGCGCGCTGTGGCTGATGCCCAAGCTGTACCCGGTGTTCGACTGGCTGGCCGAGAACCTCGGCTTCATCCCGATCTTCGAGGGACCGGCCGCGAGCCCGCCGCGCACGATCCTTACCGCCGGCATCGTGCTCGCGGTGATGATCCTGCCGATCATCACCGCGGTCTCCCGTGAGGTGTTCCTGCAGACCCCGACGCTGCACGAGGAGGCGGCGCTCGCGCTGGGGGCCACCCGCTGGGAGATGATCCGGATGGCGGTGCTGCCCTTCGCCCGCTCCGGCGTGATCAGCGCGACGATGCTCGGCCTCGGCCGGGCGCTTGGCGAGACCATGGCCGTGGCCATGGTCCTCTCGCCCGGCCTGTCCTACTCGATCTTCCTGCTCCAGCCGGGCCAGCAGCAGAACATCGCGGCGAACATCGCGCTGAAGTTCCCGGAGTCCAGTGGCCTCGGGGTCAACGTGCTGGTGTTCACCGGTCTGGTGCTGTTCGTGATCACGCTGGTGGTCAACATGATCGCGCGGTGGATCGTGTCCCGGCGCGCCGAGTTCTCGGGGGCGAACTGATGACCAGGGTCCAGGCACCGACGGACCTCGACGCGAGTCTGGTCGGCCGCAAGCTCACCCACGGCAAACTGCCGAGGTACACGCCGATCGCGGTGTTCGTCGGCTCGCTGGTGGTGGTCGGCGGTCTGCTGGCGCTGCTGGACGCGTTCTCGATCCCGCTCACGGTGTTCCTCGGCGCGATCCTGCACGCGCTGGCGCTGCTGGTGGCCAGCAGGGTGGTCGAGGGCGGCCGCGCGGCGACCGACCGGGTGGCCACCACGCTGATGTACTCCGCGTTCGCGCTGGCGCTGATCCCGCTGATCAGCCTGCTGTGGACGGTCCTGCAGTACGGCCTCGAGCGGTTCGACGGGTACTTCCTGTCGTACACGATGCGCGGCGTGTTCGGCGGGATGGACGCCGGCGGCGTGTACCACGCGATCATCGGCACGCTCGAGATCACGTTGTTCGCGACGCTGATCTCGGTGCCGATCGGCCTGCTGACCGCGATCTACCTGGTGGAGTACGGGCCGACGAGGCTGGGCAAGGCGATCACGTTCTTCGTCGACGTGATGACCGGCATCCCGTCGATCGTGGCCGGGTTGTTCGCCTACGCGCTGTTCGCGCTGCTGTTCGGGCCGGGCGTGCGGATGGGCGTGGTCGGCTCGGTCGCGCTCGCGGTGCTGATGATCCCGGTGGTGGTGCGGGCGTCGGAGGAGATGCTCAAGCTGGTGCCCAACGAGCTGCGGGAGGCCGCCTACGCGCTTGGCGTGCCGAAGTGGCTGACGATCGTCAAGGTCGTGCTGCGCACCGCGGCCGCCGGTCTGGTCACCGGGGTCATGCTGGCCATCGCGCGGGTGATCGGCGAGACCGCGCCACTGCTGATCACCGTCGGCGTGGTCAACTCGACGAACTACAACCTGTTCGACGGCCGGATGATGACGTTGCCGGTGTACGTGTACCGCCAGTACAGCCAGGGGTTGGCGCCCAACGGCATCACCACGATCAACTACGACCGGGCGTGGGCGGCGGCGTTGACGCTGATCATCATCGTCATGCTGTTGTTCCTGGTGGCCCGGCTCGTGTCCCGCTTCTTCTCCCCAAAGACCGGCCGCCGGTGACGGTCGACGACAAGGACAGCGATGGCTAAGCGACTGGACATCAAGGATCTCAACATCTACTACAGCGACTTCCTCGCGGTGGCCGGTGTGTCGATGGCGGTCGAGCCGCGTGCGGTGACCGCGTTCATCGGCCCGTCCGGGTGCGGCAAGTCGACGGTGATCCGCTCGCTGAACCGGATGCACGAGGTGATCCCCGGCGCCCGGATCGAGGGCCGGATCGCGCTCGACGGCGAGGACCTCTACGGCCGCGACGTCGACCCGGTGCGGGTGCGCCGCCAGATCGGCATGGTGTTCCAGCGGCCAAACCCGTTCCCCACGATGTCGATCCACGCCAACGTGATCGCCGGCATGCGGCTGAACAACAAGCGCATGTCCAAGAACGCGGCCGACGAGGTCGTCGAGCAGTCGCTGCGCGGGGCGAACCTGTGGAACGAGGTCAAGGACCGGCTCAACCGGCCGGGCTCGTCGCTGTCCGGTGGGCAGCAGCAGCGGCTGTGCATCGCCAGGGCGATCGCCGTGCAGCCGGACGTGTTGCTGATGGACGAGCCGTGCTCGGCGCTCGACCCGATCTCGACGCTGGCCATCGAGGACCTCATCGGCGAGCTCAAGCAGGACTACACGATCGTCATCGTCACGCACAACATGCAGCAGGCGGCCAGGGTCAGCGACCAGACCGCGTTCTTCAACCTCGCGGGCGTCGGCCAGCCGGGCAAGCTGATCGAGATGGACGCGACCGAGAAGATCTTCTCCAACCCCACCCAGAAGGCCACCGAGGACTACATCTCCGGCCGCTTCGGCTGATCAACTCGAGGTTCACAGTCGGGAACCGAGTCGCGCCAACTTTCGTCACAATGGAGTCCCGCACCGGTGTGAGTTGGTACCGTGCGGGGTTATCACCTGGTGGCACTGTAGTGGGGGCCGACGAGTATGTATGCGGTTGACGGGATGGGCGGCATCGCCGCCGGCGTGTCGTCCTTCGCCAAGGCGGCGATGGCGGGGTCCTTCGCGGTCAACGAGACCGGCGGAGCGGCCCTGCTGTCCGCGATCACGCGGATGAGCGACTGGATCGACGGCGAGGCCCGCCGGCTGGTCACGCTCGCGCAGCCGGCGCCGCTCGGCTCCAGCCAGGGCGCCGAGGCCATGCGGCCGCACCTCCAGCAGGTCGCCGAGGACCAGGAGGGCTTCATCACGACCCTCCAGCAGTTCCGGGCGTCCCTGGACGAGGCGAAGCAGGGCATCGAGGCGGCCATGGCCTCCTACCAGAACGCCGATGAGGCGCACAGCCAGGGATTCGTTCAGGCGTGATGGGAAGGTATCCAGTGAGGCGTACGGCTCTGTTCGTGGCGACGGTCGCGACGGCCGCCATCTGGCTCGTCGGCTGCTCGTCGGAGACACCGGGCTCGGCCACGTCGGGCGAGGACGAGGGCACCGAGTTGCAGGTCCCCGATGGCGATGGCCCGACCGAGTCGCCGGATCCGTCGGAGTCCACCGGCTCCGGGGGCGACTCGCCTGCCGAGTCGCTCGAGCCGTGCGACCTGCTCTCCACCGACGACCAGGCCACGCTGTCGGTGAGCCAGGGCGAGGAGGAGACCATCGGCGGCGCCCGGTCGTGCACCTGGCAGGCCTCCGGCAGCCACACCGTCGGCACCGACGTCTGGGACAGCCTCGGCCTGGCCGACGTCGAGTCGAAGTCCACCCCGGAACCGAAGCGGATCGGCTCGCACGAGGCCGTGCAGTACACCGGCGATCTCGGCGCGTGCGCGATCGCGATCGAACTCGACGAGACGTCCCGGGTGGACGTGATCAGCGTCGCCGGCGGGGACCTCGCCAAGGCGTGCACGGTCGCGAACCAGGCCGCAGAACTCGTTGAACCCAAGTTGCCCTGATCTGGAGCGGTTGGAAATGGCACCTCAGAATCGTCAGCCCGTCGGCAACACCGACTACAACAGCGACGGTTACAACAGCCAGGGCGACTACGACCCGACGTATGACGCCGGCAGCAGCGTGTACATCGACCGTGGCCAGACCTCGGACACCGGCACCGACACCCGCCAGGACGCGGAGGCGCAGGCGGATGCCCAGGAGGCGGGCGGCAACTGGCTGGACACCCTCATCAACCGGTTCACCCGCGAGGGCCGGGTGGAGACCGCCTACGAGGAGCAGCTCAACGCGCAGGCGGCCGAGCTCGCGGAGGGCGTGACCACCCGCCCGTCGCCGATGGTGATGTGCGCGAACTACATGAGCTACGGGCACCCGGACCTCAAGACCATGGTCACCGACGACGTCGACCCGGCCGTGGTGGGCGAGATGGGCGACACCTGGATCAACGCCGGCAACGAGATGACCCTGTTCCAGGAGAACGTCGCCACCGCGATCAACAACAGCGAGGCCGACTGGCAGGGCGCGGCCGGCAACTCGGCGCGCCAGTTCATGGCCGACGTCGGGAACTGGGTGGGCACCGCCGGGCAGAGCGCACAGCTCGCCGGCACGCAGACCAACCTGCAGGCCGAGTCGCTCTCCGAGGCGAAGCGCTCCATGCCGGAACCGGTCGAGTTCGACGCGGCGGCCGCGAACCAGGACCTGCGCACCACGACCAACCCGATCGAGATGGTCACCAAGTACGCCAACTACATGGGCCAGTACAACGCCCAGCAGGAGGCCCACCAGCAGGCCGCGCAGGTCGTCGGCACGTACGACATGAGTCTCAGCAGCGCGAGCACCATGCCGGCGTTCACCCAGCCGCCGACCATGGCCGGCCCTGGCGGCAGTGACGAGATCTCCGGCATCGACCGGGTCGGCATGCAGCCGGGCGACGGCGGCGGCGACGGCAGCGGCAACGGTTCCGGCGGCTCCTTCGGCAGTGGCAGCGGCAGTGGCAGCGGCGGTTCCGGCGGCGGGGTGCCGAGCATCCCGTCCGGCGGCTCCGGTGGTTCCGGTGGCGGCTCGGGTGGTTCTGGCGGCTCGGGCGGCGGTTTCGGCGACGGCTCTGGCGGCAACGGCAGCACGAACCCGAGCGCGGGCGCCGAGCTGCCCGGCCCGGGACCTGGCCCGTTCCCCTTCCCGCCCGGCGGCAACCCGCCAGGCAACCCGCCCGGCGGCGGCAACAACCCGTACCTGCCTCCCGGCCCGATGCCCATCGGTCCCGGCGGCGGTCCTGGCGGCGGTGACCTCGACCGGCGCGGCTTCGGCAGCGGGCGCGGTTTCGGCCCCGGCGGCGGTCCTGGCGGCGGCTCCGGTCCTGGTGGCTTCGGCTCTGGTTCCGGCTCCGGGTCGGGCGCCGGTGGCCTCGGCCGCGGCGGCATGGGCCCGGGCGGCATGGGTGGCGCGGGCGCGATGGCGGCGGAGAACGCCGCCATGCGTGGTGGTCCCGGCGGCGGTGGTATGGGCGGCCGAGGTGGCGCCGGCGGTGGCATGGGCGGGATGGGTGGCGCACGCGGCCAGGGCGAGGACGACGATGAGCACCAGCGGCCGTCGTTCCTGGTCGAGGGCGACCCGGACGCCGTGTTCGGTACCGACGAGATCACCGCACCATCCGTGATCGGTGAGTGATGGCCAGACCTTTCGTCCTTTCGCTGACCGACGCGGACATGTTGGCGCAGCTGCTCGGCGCCAACATCCGGCAGTTCCCCTTCCAGATCCCCAGTGCGGGCAAGCTGCAGGTGGACCGGCTGCGGATCGCCCGCGCGGTGTTCGCCGACCTCGGCCGGCGTGGGCTGATCCGCGGCGGGGAGGTCGATCCCGACCTTGAGCGGGCCCTGCGCACGCTGACCGACTACGGCGTCGCGGTCGCCGTGATGGGCACGGTCAACGACCGCGACGAGCTCTACGCCAGGGCGTCGGCCACCACCGAGCACGGCGTGCTCGCCCAGCTCACCGGTGGCCGGCTGCGCCTGGAGCTGATCCGTCCGACGGCGCTCGCGGTCACCCTGGTCGGCCTGCTGCCCAAGCTGGACGCCGGTCCAGGGCAGTCGGTGACGGTCAACCAGCCGGCACCCGTGTCAGCCAGGCTCAGCGGCGGGGACGTGCACGAAGAGCTGTTCCGTCCGGTCAACCGCCCGTCGGGGGGCGACCAGCGGCTGCGGATGGCGGCCAGCTACCTGGCCCGCCCACGCACCGGCACCGGGTTCTTCGCCGTGTCCGGCAAGGGCCGCCACGGTCGTGAGGTGCCGGGCGGCGGGTTGACCTGGTTCGACACCGACGCCGGCCGGTACCTCTCGCTTGCCCGCCCGCCGGGCGAGGACGGCTCGATCAGCAGCACGTTCTCCCCGGCCGACTCAGGCAGGATGATCCACTCCCTCGGTCAGATGATCGAGTCGGTGGCTCCCCGCCGCTAGCCGGGCCCGCTACACCACGTCGTCGTGGGCCGCGCCGGGCATCCGGCCGGTCACCACGAACACCATCCGCTTGGCCACCGACACCGAGTGGTCGGCGAAGCGCTCGTAGAACCGGCCGAGCAGGGTCACGTCCACCGCCGACGCGACGCCGTGCGGCCAGTCCTTGTCCATGATCACCGTGAACAGGTGCCGGTGCAGGTCGTCCATCTCGTCGTCGGCCTCTTCCAGCGCGTTGGCCCGGTCGACGTCCCTGGTCAGGATCACCTGCTCGGCCTTGCGCGCCAGCTCGACCGCGATCCGGCCCATGTCCTGGAAGTACGGGGCCACCTGGTCGGGCAGCACCGGCTGCGGGTGCCGGCGGCGGGCCGCCTTCGCCACGTGCAGGGCGAGGTCGCCCATCCGCTCCAGGCTCTCCGCGGCATGGATGGCCGCGAGCACCGTGCGCAGGTCGGTGGCCACCGGTGCCTGCAGGGCGAGCAGCGCGTAGGCGTGCTCCTCGCAGGAGGAGCGCGCGTCGTCGACCTTCGCGTCGTCGCCGATCACCTGTTCGGCCAGACCGAGGTCGGTCTCGAGCAACGCCCTGGTGGCCAGTTCCATGGCCGTGGCGACCATCGAGCACATGCCGGCCAGTTCGTCGGCCAGATCGTCCAGTTCGCCTCGATAAGCCTCACGCATGCGGCCAGCCTACGGCCGCATGCGGCTGACTACCGCATCGCAGGGTGAATCCCACATGAACCCGAGGACACAATCAGCCACCAGCTCAGGCGCAGGACTCGTCGCCCGCGTTGACCGTCGACAGGTCCGGCAGCTCGGCCGGGGGCGCGCCGCCGTCGGGGGACACGACCTCGCCGTCGAAGTCGGGACCGATGATCAGCTGCAGGGCACCGCCCGCTGCCGGGTCCTCGACCAGCTCCGCGCCCGGCACCGAGGCCGCCAGCGTCTGTGCCTGGGCCTGCTTGACCTTGGAGTACTTGATCACCGTTCGGTCGACCTGCTCTGGCGAGGTGTCGGTCCAGACGACCTGGTACCCGAGTTCGGCGAGCTCATCCCCGGTGATTCTGGCGATGCCGGCCTGTTCGTTGCCGCCGTTGAGGACCTGGATCTTCACCGTCTTCGGGTCGACCGGGGTGGCCGGCGGCTCCTGGCGCAACAGGTGGCGGGACGAGGCGGTGAGCTGCGCGTTGGGCGGCACCTTGCCCTGTTCGCCCTTGGCCGGGGCCTCGTCGGGCAGGGGTGTGTCGTTGCGGATGGCGCCGAACAACGCGTCGGTGTCCTCGACGCGCAGATCCTCGTTGCCGTTGTCGTTCGCCTCGCCGACGGTCGGCACGGTGATGAACGTGACCCGACCCGCCTCGACGCCCTGCAACGACTGGCCGAGCACGAACAGGGTGTCCACGTCGATGTTGTCCCCGAAGGTCGACTTGGCGAACGCGTTGACGAAACCGGTCAGCTTGCTGGGTTCCAGCAGCACTTCCGAGGACATCGCCTTGCGCAGCAGGGAGGACAGGAACCGCTGCTGGCGGATGATTCGGCCGTAGTCCGCGGTTGGGTCGCCCTCGACACTGCGCGCGCGGACGAAGTTCAGCGCCTGGTCGCCGGTGAGGGTGACGTCCTTGCCGGCCTTCGGCACGATCGTGCCGAGCACCTCGTCATTCAGCGGCCGCTCGACACAGACCTGCACGCCGTCGACGGCGTCGACCATCTCCTTGAAGCCGTGGAAGTCGATGCCGATGAAGTGGTTGATCGCCAGGCCGGAGATCTGCTGGACCATCTTCGTCACGCACTTCGGCCCGCCGACCTGGTAGGCCGTGTTGATCTTGACGACGTCCTCGCCGGGGTCGGTCTCGCCGGTGTACTCGCCGGTCTTGGCGTTCCAGCGTTCGCACGCCGGCCGGTCCACCTCGAGGTCGCGGGGGAACGACACCACCACGACGCGTTCCCGGCTCTTCGGCACGTGCGCGATCATCACGGTGTCCGAGCGGGCGCCGACGATGTCGCTCTCGCTGCCGACGCCGTCGCCCTCTTTCGCGCCTGCTCGGGTGTCGGAGCCGACCAGCAGGAAGTTCTCGTCACCGCGTTGGGCGTCGGCGTCCTGGATGGCGTTCGAGTTCGGGTCGAGCGCGTCGACCTGCTGGGTGCTGGAGTTGATCCAGGCCTTGACGCCCCAGCCGAACCCGGTGCCGAGGAAGATCAGCGTGGCGGCGACCACGGCGAAGGCCCGGCCAGCGCGCAGGGACTTCTCCCGGCGGCGGGCCTTCCTGCCCTTCAGCCGAGCCGCCGGCTCGTCCTCGGCGGGCGGGGCGTCCTGCGGGACGGCGATGGTCTGGTTGCTGACCAGCTCGTCGAGCCGGTCCATCTCCTCGTCCTGCTGCTGCCACGGGAGCTTGCGGCGCTTGGACTTCTTCTCCCGTTCCTCGGCCTGCAGCTCGTCGTGCACCGCGGAGAAGCGGGCGAGGGTGTGGTCGATGGAGCGGCGTTTCTGGACCTCGTCGCCGATGGCCTCCATCTCGGTGGTCATCGAGATGGCCTCCTCGCCCGACGGGCGGGGCGGGGGCAGCGGAACGGGGCTGTGGCCGGTGTTCTGCCCTGGCGGGCGGGCCGGCATCGAGCGTTGGCCGGGGCCGGGGATCTCCTCGCCGTTCAGCGCTCGGCGGATGCCGGACTCGCGGGCGCCGGGCGGCAGGTCGGCCTCGGGGCCACCGGGGGGCGGGCCCGGCCGGCGGGCCTGCGGGTTCGACGGGAAGTCGTCGACGCTGGGGTGGCGTTGCTGGGGGCCGGAAGGGAAGTCGTCGGCCCCTGGACGCCCGGGTCGGCGCGGTGGCGGCCCGCTGGGGAACTCGCCGGTTTCGCGCCGTGGTGGGGGGTTTGACGGGAAGTCGTCGGCGCCTGGCCCGGGGTGGCGTTGCGGTGGTCCGCTGGGAAATTCGCCGGTTTCGCGCCGTGGTGGGGGGTTCGACTGGAAGTCGTCGGCGCCTGGCCCGGGATGTCGTTGTGGCGGTCCGCTGGGGAACTCGCCGGTCTCGCGCCGCAACGGGGGCGATGAGGGGAAGTCGTCGGCGCCCGGTCCGGGGTGGCGTTGTGGCGGTCCGCCGGGGAACTCGCCGGTCTCCCGACGCGGCGGCGGACCGCCGGGGAAGTCGTCTGCCGGCCCGGGATGACGCCGGAAGTCGCCGTCGGCGGGTAGGCGGCGGCTGGGGCCGGAACCCTGCCCGGCCGGGCGCTGACCTGGCGACGGCCGAAGTGGTGCGCCGGCCTGGTCGACCGGAGGCGGCGGGCTCGCTGGCGGCCGAGGATCGCGGCGGCGGCTGGCCGGAGGCGGGGAGGCGGACTCGCGACCACCCGGCAGCGGGCCAGCCTGTGGTCTGCCGGCCGGTCGTTCGGTGGGTACCGGCCCGGACGGCTGCCGACCGGGCCGAGGCCCGCCAGGCTGCTCCGTCCACGCCTGCGGTCCACCAGTGGCCTCACCTGGCCGCCTGCCCGGCGCCCGGCCGCCACGCGGCGGCTCCGCCGGTGGCGGTCCTGCCGGTCGGTCAAGGGGCTCGCCGTTGTGGTGGCCGTTGGGCGCACCGTCGCGTCGGGGTGCCGGTCCTGGCGGCAGCGCGCGCCGGCCCGACTGCTGCTGCGGTGGCGGTGGCGACGGCGGCACCGAGGGCGGCAGCGAGGGGATCGGGCGGACGCCCGTGTGCCGCTGAACCAGATCGGCGACGCTGAGCCCGCCCTGGTTGTCCTCCATCGACCGACGGCGACGCCGCGGCTGCTCGTCCGGCTCATCCCGCCGGTGCCTGCGGCCGTGTCCGTGAGGATCACCGGAGCGGGCGCCACCAAGGTGGTCGTCGTCGGGCACCCGCAGCTCCTTTCACCTCGCGCCATCTTCGCGCTGCGACACGCGAAGCTGTGCCGCTTTCTTAACCAAGACGTTGTAGACCCTAGGACAGTTCCGACCCATAGTGTGGTTCCGAGCCGAGATAGTACGGATGGATGCCACCCGTGACGACCATGGATCTCGTTTTGGCGACTTTGTGTGCGCAGTTGGGCTCATTGGGTTAGCCCAATTGGGCTATCGCTCGCGGCGACCCAAACGTTATCGAACTGCCGCACCGTCTTTGGTCGCGTCCTTTGGTCAGCGTCGCTGGCCGCCAGGAGACCCGGACAGCCGCACCTCGCTCCCGACGCGATAGGCGACGGTGTTGCGCCCCGACTGCTTGGCCGCGTAGAGGAGCCCGTCCGCACGGCGAAGTTGCTGCTCCGGCTCGGTGATCGCCCGGCCGCCCGCCGCGTGCTGGTGCGTGACGCCGACGCTGACGGTCACGTGCAGCCCGCGCACGATCGTCGACCACGGGAACCGCTCGATGCGCGCCCTGGCTTCCTCGGCGATGGTGATGGCGGTTGCGAGGTCCACCCCGGGCAGCATGAGCACGAACTCCTCGCCGCCGTAGCGCGCGCAGAACCCGCCTTCGGGCAGGGCGACCTGCAGCAACTCGACGACCTGGCACAGCACCCGGTCGCCGACGAGGTGGCCGAAGGTGTCGTTGACCTGTTTGAACCAGTCGAGGTCGACCAGCGCCACCGCGAGCCCGCTGCCGTCGACCGCCTCGAGCAGTTTCTGGTCGAGGTAGCGGCGGTTGTAGCTGGCGGTGAGCCCGTCCCGGATGCTCTGCTCGCGGGCCTCGGCGTGTTCCCGGCGCAGCCGGGCGACCTCGAGCCGGAACTGTTCTGGCACGCGCGGCGTGCGCGCGGCGGTGGCGAGGTTCAGTGCGTGGCGCAGGTGTTCGTAGGCCTGGCGCCACTGGCCGCGGGAGGCGAGCAGATCGGCGATGGCCTGGTGCAACTCGACGAGGCGCGCCTCGTCCGACTCTGGCGCGTCAAGATGCCGGGTCGGATGCTGCATCGGTACAGTGGGCTCGCCGGTCTTCCGGTCGCGCCGGGCTGGTCCTGGCTGCGCCAGGCCCTGGTCCAGAACGGCCACCGCGTCACCTCCCTACCTAGGTCTCTTCGTCCCAGGGGAGAGTTCTCTTGAGGCGTTGGGACGGCTGGATTCCGTTTTCCCTCGACCGGTGGAATGCCTACTGCTCCAACCCAGTGACGGCCCGCCGGCGGTCAGGACCGGCTGTCAGGCGGCGTCCTGAACGTGACGTGGCTGGTCATTCTCCGAACAGGCAGGGTGAGAAGCCGTAGGCCCGGCCGTCGAGAACCACCACGCGCTGTGAGCCGATCTGCTCACCCAGAAGGGTGCCCTGCTCGCGGATGCTGAGCGAGACACCGAGTACGTACACCGCGCCGCGGGGCCGGTCGGACTCCTCGGGCGGCACCCACCTCGGGTCGGCGCGCAACGTCGACATCGCCGGCAGCACGTTCACGGTCAGCCCGCTGAGGTCGCACAGCCGGTCCAGATAGTCGGGATGCTGGGTGTGGCGCAGGAAGTCGTCGAGCGTGCCGTCGTCGGCCGCGGCGTTGAGCTCCTCGTAGTAGGCCTCGACCAGTCCCCGATCCCGCTCGGGCGAGCCGGCGCCCGCCGGCACCGCCTGCCCGGAGATCGAGGTGCTGCACCCGGTGGCGAGCAACGCGACGGCGATCACGGCGATCCGGACGAAGACCCGGCGGACGTTGCTCAACGGCACAGCAAAAGGCTAGTGCCTCAGCCGAGGCCGTTGGGGCGGTTGCCGGATCCGGCCTCAACCGCCGGAGTGCATGACGTCCGCGGCGAACGGCACGCTCGGGTCGTCCGGGTCGTCGAGCCAGCCGTAGGGCAGCGTGACCTTTCCCGGCGAGCCCTGACGCCCGCGCGGGCCCTGCGCCGCCGCCGGGAACGGGGCGTGCGGATCCAGCTGTGCCAACAGGTCGTCCAGCTCGGTCATGGTGGTGACCATGGCCAGCTGGCGACGCAGCTGGGCGCCGACCGGGAAGCCCATGAAGTACCAGGCCATGTGCTTGCGCAGATCGCGGATGCCCTTCTCCGGGCCGTCGTGCTCGACCAGCAGCTCCGCGTGCCGGCGCAGCACCGAGGCCACCTCGCCGAGGTTCGGCCCTGGCGGCGGCTCCTCGCCGCGCAACGCCGCCTGCAACTCGCCGAACAGCCACGGCCTGCCGAGACACCCGCGACCGATCACCACGCCGTCGCAGCCGGTCTTGGCCATCATCGACAACGCGTCGGCGGCGGTGAAGATGTCGCCGTTGCCCAGGACGGGGATCGTGGTGACCGCGTCCTTGAGCCGGGCGATGTGCTCCCAGTCGGCCTGACCGGAGTACCGCTGGGCGGCGGTGCGCGCGTGCAGCGCCACCGCGGCGGCGCCCTCCGCCTCGGCGATCCGGCCGGCGTCGAGGTAGGTGCGGTGCTCGTCGTCGATGCCGATGCGGAACTTCGCGGTCACCGGCACGCCGTGCGGCGCGGCGGCGGCCACGGTCGCGGCGATGATGTTGGCGAACAGCTTGCGCTTGTACGGCAGAGCGGCCCCGCCACCCCGGCGACACACCTTGGCCACCGGGCAGCCCCAGTTCGTGTCGACGTGGTCGGCGAGCCCTTCGCCGATGATGATCTTCACGGCCTCGGCCATGGTCGCCGGGTCGACCCCGTAGAGCTGCACCGACCTAGGCGACTCGTGCTCGTCGAAGGTCATCATGTGCCGGGTCTTCGGATCCCGCTCGACCACCGCGCGCGCGGTGATCATCTCGCAGACGTACAGCCCGGCGCCGTACTGCCGGCACAGCCGCCGGAACGCGACGTTCGTGATGCCCGCCATCGGCGCGAGCACCACCGGCGGATCAACCGGATACGGACCGATCCTGAGCTGGGACGTCGAAGCAACCACGCCCCAAGGCTACGACGTGCCCTCACCGCACCCGGACGCGAACTCGACCACTGCGGGTTCGCCTGGAGTAGCAACGGTCAGGACCAGGAGTTGAGAACCTCCTGTGGTCCCCACCGGAGACCGAGTTGGTCGTGATCGTCGTTGATTCCGGACAGCGAGACGACCGCGAGGCCGGACTGTCCCGGCTGGAACCCGGGAATCCGGGTGGCGGCGCGCTGAAGGGCGCCGAGGTCGTGGCTGTCGAACGGCGTGCCGAGCCATTTGACGGCGCCCGCGAAGAAGATCTGGCGAGCGACGGGTGCGTCGTCGGCGCCGATGAGGTCGACTTCGGGGTTGACCTGACGATTCCACCAGCCGCCCACGGTTGTGGTGTCCGGCCACGGCAGGGCGCCGGTGAGCGCGGCGAGTTCGACGGCGTCGCGAATGAGGGGTTCGACGGCACGGCCGCGCCACGTTGTCCAGCGGCGGCGCAGCAGGCGAACCGCCGCGTCCTGTCGGCCGCGGCGGGCCTGTTCCTGGACGGTCCTGCCGATCGCGAGGTAGAGGCGCAGGTTGCTGTCGGCGACGCGGTAGCGCGCGGGTTTGCCGGGTTGGGTCGAGAGCGGATGGTCGACGGCGAGCACCCGCTTCTCCTCGGTGAGGCGGCGGAGCAGGGGAGACAGCGAGCCCGATGGGATGGCGCCCTGGCGGCTTCCCGCGGTGGCGGCGATGTTGGCGTGGGTGCGGTCACCGCTGCCGATCGCCTCGATGACGCGTCTGGCCTGGTCGGGTGTGGCGAACGCAGTTTGTCGGCGGAAGTCAGCGCGCCAGCTTGGCCAGGGTTGTGGCCAGTACGTCCGCGAAACCCAGCCGGACGTCGCCGTAGAGCACATGGTGGGCGAACATCGACCCGGCCATGATCTCCGCGAGCGCGCGCACGTCGCTGTCGGCCGGCAGGTCTCCCCTGGCGACCGCGCGGGCGAAGATGACCTCGGCGACCTCCAGGTCCGGGGTCATCATCAGCTCCCGCAGCAGCCGCATCAGCTCGGGCTCGACCAGGCAGTCGGCCACCAGGCCGCTGACCAGCTGCACCGTGCCGGGCAGCCGGAAGACCTGGTCCAGATACGACGTCGCGCCGGCCAGGTCCCCGGCCAGCGTCCCGGTGTCCGGCAGGTGCGCGGCGGTGCGCTGCACCCCGCCGAAGTACGCCTCGTAGACCAGCAGCGGCCGCCGCGGCCAGCGGCGGTAGAGCGTCTGCTTGCCGACTCCCGCGCGCCGGGCGACCGCCTCCATGCTCAGTCCGAGGTAACCGTGCTCGGTCAGCAGTTCTCTGGCCGCGTCAAGGATGCGTCCGTCCAGCTCATGGCTGCGCGGGCGGCCGCGGACCGGCTCTTTCGGCACGGGGAGACCCTATGATACGTTACGCCCGTCTCGGAAATAAGCCGAGTGTTGGCTACCCATGTTGGTTGGACGTATGTACAGTCAACCGCGTGTCCCCCCGCTCCATGCAGGCGAACGAGCAGCTGCGCGAGCAGTCCCGCGAGCGGATCCTGGGCGCCGCGCTGGAGGTCTTCGCCGAGAAGGGCTTCCACAACGCCACGATCTCCGACATCACCGCCAGGGCCGGGGTGTCCCGAGGTCTGATCACCTACTACTTCCCCGGCAAGCACGAGCTGGTCTCGAAACTGCTGGAGCGCTACCTCGACGGCGTGGCGGCGATGATCGCGCTCACCGGCACCCCGGACGAACGGCTGGCCGCGACGATCGACGCGGTCATCGCCGCCGCGGCGAGCACGCTGCCCGTGCAGCGGCTGGCGCTGAGCCTGATGACCCACCCCTCGACGCACCCGATCTTCGCGAGCACCGAACAGGGCAAGGACGCCGACCTGATCCGGCTGGAGGACAGCCTGCGCGGCCTGTTCGCCGAGCGGGGAGCCGCCGACCCGGCGCTGGAGGAGGTCATGTTCCGCAGCGTGCTGGAAGGCGTCATCGTCAAGGCGACCATCTACGGCGACACCTACCCGCTGGAGCGGATCCGGGTCCGGCTGCACGACCTGTACCACCTGCCGGCGCCGACCAAGCCGTTGCTCGATCCCGAACCGCCGCCGGTCGGCCGGCTCCGTGCCAGCAGCTGACCCACATGTGACGAGAAGGACGATCATGGACGCATCCACCCTCGCCTGCCGCCTCGGTGAGTTGCGTGGTTGGGAGGCGCTCATGCGCGGCATGTTCGGTCCTGGCAGAGCGAAGCGGTCCTACGCGATCTACGCGAGCGCGCGGCGCCGGGGCGTGTACGTCAACCACGAGCTGCGGTTCGTGGTGCACGAGTCGCTCGGCTACGCCGTGATGGCGTTCGCGCTCACCGGCGCGCTCGCCGGGTCGGTCAGGGAAGTCCTTGCCGCGCAGGCGGATCACTTCGCCCTCGGCGCCGTCCGGCGGGCGGGCGTCGCCTACAACAACCTGCTGCCCATCGCCGGGCCGCACCCGATCCACGCCATCGCCGACCCGTTCCCCGGGGTGCGCGTCTATGTCGCCACCACCTCGCCCAAGGGCGCGGACCGGCCGTTCGTGGTGCACGCCGACCAGGACGGCACCGACCACATCTTCCCCGTTCCCGGTGAGCGGTTGCGCTGAAAGGTGTTGCGATGACCGAAGACCTGCGGACGCGCCGGGCCAACCGGGCGGAGTTCGCGTTCGCGCTCGCCTGTGGCGCGCAGGTGCGCCCCGGCGTCCCCGCGGCCGAACCGCGCGCCCGGCTCGTCGACCTGTTCGGCGTGCGCGATGCGACCGAGTGGCAACGGGTCATGGACGGCCTGCTCGCCGAGCGCGGTGCCCGGCGGGTCGACCTCGCGATGGAACTTCGCTGGCAGGCGACCGTGGTGCGCACCGTGCCGCCGGACCTGGCCGGCTGGCAGCGCATCATCCGGGAGGCGGGCGATCAGGGGCGGCTGCGCGCGCCCTGGGTGCCGGTGCTGCTCGCGGCCGCCGCGCGGATCTCCCATTACGAGGACCGGTTCCGGGTCGACGGCCTGATCCCGTTGCACGGCGTGGTGCACAGCCTGCGCGGCTACGACTGGGGCCGGGCGATCGGCGCGGCCCATCTCGGCGAGCGCGCGGGCTACGGCGACGCGGCGACCGTCGAGCGCATGGTGTTGCGCGCGGGGGAACTGTGCGCGCGGCACTACATGTCCTGGGCCGACCTGTCCGCCGCGTTCAGCCTCGGTGCGCTGTTGTCCTTTGCCGGCCGGGATTTCGAGGCGTTCTACGCCGAGGTGGTCGCGATTCGGCACCGGCTGCTCACCGACATCGACGGCCCGTGGCGCACGATTCCCTGGCTGGCGCCCGTCGGCGCGAGCTGAGCGAGGTTTCCCCAAGCGGGACAAGAGGTATTCGTCCGGTATGGCCGAAGATGGAACTGCCCACGACGAGACCGAACACGAGCGACTCAAGCGCAACGTCAACGAGTTGCTGCAGGAACTGCGGGTCGCGCAGGCCGGGGTGCAGTTCTTGTTCGGTTTTCTGCTCGCGGTCGCGTTCACCGAGCCCTATCTGCGCGGCACCGACTTCCAACACGTCGTGCATCTGGTCGCCGTGGTGTTCGCGATCACGGCGGTGGCGCTGCTGAGCGCTCCGGTCGCGTGGCACCGGGTGCTGTTTCGCAAGGGGCAGCGGGCGATTATCGTGGACATCGCCAGCCGGTTCGCGGTGGCCGGCATGGTGTGCCTCGCGGTCGCGATGACCGCGACCGTGCTGCTGCTCACCGACGCCGTGCTCGGCAACTGGGTCGCGGTCGTGCTCGCGGCGGGTGCCGCGCTGATGTTCGGGGTGTTGTGGTTCGTGCTGCCGATGCTGCGGCGGTGGCAGGTCGACGGCGAGCGGCCGGTGGACTGAGCGCGGCTCAGCCCAGGTCGCCGTCGTACCAGCCGCCGAGCGCGTCGTCGCTGTCGTCCTCGCCGAACAGCAGGCCCTCGGTGTCGTCGGCTTCCTCGTCCTGATCGTCGTCGTCCGGCCGTGGCTCGTACTCGGTCTGGTCAGCGTCGGTGGGGTCGGCGGTCGGGTCGTCGGTTGGGTTCTCGCCGCCCATGCCGGGTAAGCCGTCGGTGTCGGTCGCCGGCGTGTCGCCGGTGTCCTCCTCGGCCGTCGGCTCGGCCGGCTCCTCGGTCTCGGCCGGTTCCTCCTGGCGCGGCTCGTACCCGCCGCCATCGACCGGCTCGTCGGTTGGCTCGGCCGGGGCGGGCGCGGGGGACGGCTGTGGCTCCGGCGTGGGCTCCTGGGCGGCCACCCCGTTGCCGCGCCCTTCCGCGTTCCAGGTGCCGAGACCGGTCGGGTCGAAGTACTCCGCCTCGGCCACGCCATCGTCGTCCAGGTCGAGCACCGCGGTGTCCGCGACGCCGTCACCGTCGGAGTCCCACATCACGTCGTCGACCCGGCCGTCACCGTCGAAGTCCAGGGCGACGGCGTCCAGCGTGCCGTCGCCGTCGACATCCACGTCGGCCGAGGAACTGTGCACGTTCGGGTCGCCTTCGCCGGTGCCGAAGCGGTACTCGATGTCGGGCATTTCTCCCCCGTTCCACGATGGATCAGCTGAGGGTAGATGTCCGACGCGCCATGCCGGTTCCCAATTCGGTTAGGTGACTGACCGGAACAATCCGCTTACCTGTGTGGTCCGCTCAGCAGGGCATTGAGGTCCGCGTGGGTCAGGTCGGTGACCAGGGACTCGTAGGTGCCCTGGCCGAGCAGCTCCTCGGCGACCCGGATCGCGACCGCGTAGGCCGCCAGCGCCACCCGCGCGCCGACGCTGACCCTGGCCACCCCGAGCGCGGCCAGCTCCGGCACCGGGAGCGCCCCCGGCATGCTCAGCACGTTCAGCGGCGCGTCGATCCGCGCGACCAGCTCCTCGATGGTCTCCCGGTCGACCACGCCGGGCACGAAGATCCCGGCCGCCCCGGCGTCGACATACGCGCGCGCCCGCGCCACGGTCTCGGCCAGCCGGTCGGCGGGCGGGCCGATGCCGAGCAGATAGGTGTCGATCCGCGCGTTCACGAACAGGCCGGCGGCGCTGGCCGCCGCGAGCCGCCGCTCCTGGTCGTCGACGTCGCGCAGCGCCGGCCCTTGGTGCACCGCGTCCTCGATGTTCACCCCGGCCGCGCCCGCGTCGGCGATCGCCCGCACGGTGTCGCCGACCTCGGCGGCGTCGGCCCCGAAGCCGGTCTCGATGTCCGCGGTCACCGGCACCCGGACGGCCTCGGCGACCCGGGCCACCAGGTCGATCGCCCGCTCCCGGGACAGCTGGTCGCCGTCGGCGGCGCCGAGGCTCCACGCGACGCCGGCCGAGGTCGTGGCCACCGCGGGCGCGCCCGCCCGCTCGATCAACCGCGCGCTGGCCACGTCCCACGCGTTGGCCAGTACCAGGACCCGCCCGCGGTGCAGTGCTCGAAACTCGTCAGTCATGGGCCTAACCTCAGCAGGCCACCCCGACAGTTCGCCATGCTCACCTACCGTCATGTCTGATTTCCGCCAGCCGAGTGGCCGGCCCGACCAGCACAGTGGACTCATGCACGCACTCATGGACAGCCCTGTCGGCCAGCTCACGCTGGTCGGCAGCGAGGGAAACCTGTCCGGCCTGTACATGACCGACCAGCGGTACCGCCCGGCCGAGGCCAACTTCGGCGACCGCGACGACGCCATGTTCGCCGGGATCATCGGTCAGCTCGACGAGTACTTCGGCGGCGAGCGGACCGAGTTCACGGTCTCGCTCGCGCCGCGCGGCAGCGCCTTCCAGCAGACCGTCTGGAACGCGTTGCGCGAGGTGCCCTACGGCGAGACCGTCACCTACGGTGAGCTGGCCGCGCAGATCGGCCGGCCGAGCGCGGCCCGCGCGATCGGGCACGCCAACGGACACAACCCGATCAGCATCATCGTCCCGTGTCACCGGGTCATCGGCGCCGGCGGCGCGCTCACCGGCTACGGCGGCGGGCTGCCCCGCAAACGTTTCCTACTCGACCACGAACGCCGTCTCGTGCTCGCCTGACCGCTAGAGGTACTGCCCGGTGCCCCGGACGTGCTGACCGTCGCCTGCCTCGCCGCCGGATCCCGGCGGCAGGCCACGGCGCATCTGCTCCAGCTGGCCCCTGGCGGCCATCTGCTGGGCGAACAGCGCGGTCTGGATGCCGTGGAACAGCCCTTCCAACCAGCCGACCAGCTGGGCCTGGGCGATCCGCAGCTCGGCGTCCGACGGCGTGTTCTCCTCGGTGAACGGCAGCGACAGCCGTTCCAGCTCGTCGCGCAGCTCGGGCGCGAGCCCGTCCTCGAGCTCGGCGATCGACCGCTTGTGAATCTCCCGCAAACGATTGCGGGACGCGTCGTCCAGCGGCGCCGCGCGGACTTCCTCCAGCAGCTGTTTGATCATGGTGCCGATCCGCATGACCTTGGCCGGCTGCTCGACCATGTCGCCGACGGCCTCGGCGGCCATGGCGTCCTGACCGTCGGGGAGCTTGGCCGCGCCGATCGGCGAGCCGTCGGGGCCCATGACCATCACGTGCGGGGACTGCTCGGACCGGCCGGACTCGCCGTCCGGGCGCTGGACGTTCTCGCCTGCCTGGTTCATCTGCTCCATCCTGGGCCTGCTCAACTGTGGTGCGTCTACCGAGGGTAACCGCCGTCGGCGCGGTGGATACCGGGGGATGCCCCCGGAGGCAGCGTGTTGACCCGCCTCCGTACCGTGTGGTCATGGCGTTCGACGTCGCTGCGATTCGGGGACAGTTTCCCGCGTTGGGTGATGGCTGGATTCACCTGGACGCCCCGGCCGGCATGCAGGTACCGGAGCAGGTCGCCACGGCGGTGTCCACGGCCCTGCGCGCGCCGGTCTCCGGTCCGGGCGGCGTGTTCCCGGCCTCGCAGCGAGCCGAGGCGATCGTGGACGCGGCCCGCCGCGCGATCGCCGACCTGGTGGGTTGTGACCCGGCCGGGGTCGTCCTCGGACCCAACCCGGCGGTGCTGCTGGCCCGGCTGGCCGAGGCGATGGGCAATGACTGGGTGATCGGCGACGAGATCGTGGTCTCGCGCCTGGACCACCAGCAGAACATCGCGCCCTGGCTCGGCGTGGCGCAGCGGGCGGGGGCGACCGTGCGCTGGGCGGAGATCGACATCGAGACCTGTGAGCTGCCCGCCTGGCAGTACGAGAGCCTGATCTCCCGCCGCACCAAGCTGGTCGCGGTCACGGCCGCGTCCGGGGTGGTCGGCACCCGGCCGGACCTGGCCAAGATCACCGGCCTGGCACGCCAGTCGAAGGCGCTGGTCGTGGTGGACGCCTCGTCGTCGGCGCCGTTCGTGCCGATGGACATCAAGGCCATGGGCGCGGACGTGGTCGCGGTGTCGGCGACCGCGTGGGGCGGCCCGACGGTCGGCGCGCTCGCGTTCACCGACCCGACGCTGCTCGACCGCCTGCCCTCCTGCGCCCTGGGACCCAACCTGAGCGGCCCCGGCCGCCTCGAGCTCGGCCAACACGCGTTTCCGCTGCTGGCCGGCCTGGTGGCCTCGATCGAGTACCTGGCCAACCTGGACGACACGGCGACCGGCAGCCGCCGGGAGCGCCTGCAGACCTCGATCGGCTCGGCCAAGAGCTACCAGGCCGGCATGCTCGGCAAGCTGATCTCCGAGCTGCGGGGCCTGCTGCACGTGACGGTCATCGGCGACGCCATGCGCCGCATCCCGGCCCTGGCCTTCACCGTCACCGACGTCAAGGCCGCCGAAGCCATCGTCCACCTGGCCGACCACGGCATCTGCGCCTTCGCCGACGACGTGCCAAGCGGCGTCTTCGCCGCCCTCGGCGTGGCCGAGGTGGGCGGCGCCGTCCGCGTCGGCCTGGCCCACTACACCACCGCCGCCGAGGTGGACGCCCTGGCCTCCGCCGTAGCCGCCCTCACCACCCGCTGACCCCGCGAGTCCAACGCTCACGGCATCTTCATGACCAGCTTGCCGAACACCCCGCCCTCCTCCATGACCCGGTGCGCGTCGGCGGCCTGCTCCACCGGCAGGACCTCGTGCACGATCGGCTGCACGGTGCCGGCCTCCACCAGCGGCCACAGCTGCGTGGCCACCTCGCCGACGATGGCCGCCTTCTCGTCCAGCGGCCGGTTGCGCAACGTGGTCGCCGAGATCGAGCCGCACTTGCCCAGCAGCGCGCCGACGTTGAGCTCGCCCTTGACCCCACCCTGCATGCCGATGACCATCAGCCGCCCGTTGCGCGCCAGCGCGGAGACATTGCGCGGCAGGTACTTCGCGCCCATGTTGTCGAGGATGACGTCGGCCCCGCGCCCGTCGGTCGCCGCCCGCACCTGCTCGACGAAGTCCTGCTCGTGGTAGTCGACCAGCACGTCCGCGCCGAGGGCGGCACACCGCTCCAGCCGCTGCGGCGAGCCAGCGGTGACCGCCACCCGCGCGCCGAGCGCCTTGCCGACCTGGATCGCGTGCGTGCCGATGCCACCGGCGCCGCCATGCACCAGCAGCAGCTCGTCGGCCAGCAGCCCCGCCGCCAGCACCACGTTCGACCACACCGTGCACGCGACCTCCGGCAGCGCCGCCGCCGTCACCAGATCCACCCCGGCCGGCAGCGGCAGGAGCTGTCCTGCCGGCACCGCGACCAGCTGCCCGTAGCCGCCGCCGGCGAGCAACGCGCACACCTTGTCCCCCACACGGAACTCACCCACATCGTCACCGAGCGCGACCACCACGCCGGAGCACTCCAGCCCGGGTACCTCGCTCGCACCCGGCGGCGGCGGATAGACGCCCTGCCGCTGGAGCAGATCGGCACGGTTCACCGCGGTGGCCGCCACCTCGAGGAGCACCTCGCCTGGGCCGGGTTGTGGATCGGGTTGCTCCGTCCAGGTCAGTACGTCCGGACCGCCGGGCTCTTTGATCACGATGGCACGCATACCTCGACCGTAATCGGGCATCCATAACAGTCCGCGTACGGGTCTTGACCTGCGGCGGTGATCCGGCGAGGGTGTCCTCGCCGGATGCGGCTCGCGATCGGGGGAACGATGCGCGCGCCGGCGTCCGCCCGTGATGGAGAGGAAAATCCACATGCCGTCCCGCAAGACGACACTCCGAGTCGGAGTCGCGGTACTCGCGGCCGCGACCGGCCTCAGCATGACCGCGATACCCGCGTCAGCCGCCGGGCAAACCTTGCCGGACGGTCCGGCGCTGGCCCGACAGTTGGTGAACAAGGTGGGGATCACCAACCTCAACCGTCACCTGGTCGCGTTCCAGCGCATCGCCGACAGCACAGGCGGTAACCGGGCAGCGGGCAGCGAAGGACACGTGCGGTCCGCCGAGTACATCGCGACCAAGCTCGAGACCGCCGGTTACACGGTGACTCGGCAGGAGTTCCCGTTCATCTACGACGAGACCGTGATCCAGACCGCGACCGTCGACGGTGCTGACGTGCCGGTCATCCGGATGAGCTACAGCCAGAACACCCCCGAGGGCGGCGCCACCGGCACGCTGGTGGCCGTGCCGGTGGACGACACCCCGGGTTGCGAGACGACGGACTACGACGGACTGGCCGCGGAGGGCGCGGTCGTGCTGGTCAGCCGCGGTAGTTGCACGTTCGGGGAGAAGGCGCTGATCGCCGGCCAGGTCGGCGCGGCGGCGGTGATCGTCTACAACAACGGCCCGGGTTCGCTGAACGGCACACTCGGCGGGGTCGACCCGGCCAGCGCGCCCGCCGCGGGGGTCACCCAGGAGCAGGGCGCCGCGCTCGTCGCGCAGAACGGCGCACCGGTGACTATTGATCTGCAGGGCGTCATGGAGGACCGCACCACCTACAACGTGGTCGCCGAGACCCAGACCGGCCGGCACGAGAACGTGGTCATGGCCGGCGCGCACCTCGACGGGGTCGGCGCGGGGGCCGGGATCAACGACAACGGCACCGGCAGCGCCGCGCTGCTGGAGACCGCGCTGCAGCTCGGTGGTTCGCCGAAGGTCAACAACGCGGTGCGGTTCGCCTGGTGGAGTGCCGAGGAGCATGGCCTGGTCGGCTCGGAGTACTACGTGCAGAGCCTTGATTTCGAGGAGCAGCTGAACATCGCGCTGTACCTGAACTTCGACATGATCGGCTCACCGAACGCCGGCTACTTCATCTTCGACGGCGATGACTCCGACGGTGAGGGCGCAGGCCCCGGCCCGTACGGCTCCGGCCAGATCGAGGCGGCCTTCGCGAACTACTTCGACGCGACCGGCCAGCCGACCGAGGGCACGGACTTCAACGGCCGCTCGGACTACAACGAGTTCATCCTCAACGGCATCCCCGCCGGCGGCCTGTTCACCGGGGCAGATGGCGTGAAGACCGAGGAGCAGGTCGACAAGTGGGGCGGCATAGCTGGCGAGACCTACGACCCGTGCTACCACACGGCCTGCGACAACCTGGGCAACGTGGACCGCGCGGCCTACGCCAGGATGGCCGACGGCGTCGCGTGGGTGCTCGGCTCCTACGCGATCTCCACGGAGGACGTGAACGGCGTGCCACCGCGCTCGGCCAGGGCAAAGGCCAGGGCCGCGGCCCAGCGCACGATGGCCGCGGAGGTAGTGGTCGACGACCACCACGCGGTGCGCTGATCTAGTAAGCCACGAACGACGTCTTCCTGCCTTCTCGGTTGGGAAGGCGTCGTTCGTGGCGTTCCGGGGGACGCTGTCGTCCAGACCGGCGTGGATCCCCACCAGGCGTGTCTGGGAGCCCTGATGCGGGGATCAACTTCGTCGAGGTGCTGAGAACACCCGAAGCCTGGTGCTGCTCCGCAAAGGCGCGACCACGTCGAGTTGTGCCCAACTCAGTCGCGGGGTCGCAGCGAACAGCGGCCCAAACGGTCGATTCTCCGCATTGTCACGGCATCACCTGACCTCTCCAGGCTGGCCGCGACGTGCCTCGCATGAGCCAGCCGTACCTCCAGGATGCACCCGTTGATCGCCCTGTTACAACCCCGACGACCGGACCCGACCAGGTGAAACCCGCTGTCACTGTCCGCAGCGGACAGTGGCCACCATCCTGGGAAAGATCCACAAGGAGGCCCCCCGATCGAGCGATCTGGTGACTGACCAGGTTCAACGTAGGGCTGCGACGGTGTCCGAACTACCCTTGTCGAGTGACCGAAGCGCAGGAACAGACGCGTTGGCTCAGCCAGCGTGAGATGCGGGCCTGGCGTGCGTATGTGATCGGGAGTGAGCTGCTCCGCAAGCAACTGAACCGCGAACTGCAGGACGGTCACGCCATGGCACTGGCGGACTACGAGGTCCTGGTCCGCCTGTCCGAACACGAGGGCCGCCGGATGCGGATGGCACAACTGGCCGGCGAGGTAGCCAGCTCGAAGAGCAGACTTTCCCACCAGATCTCCCGCATGGAGGCCACCGGCCTCGTCCGCAGAGTCGAATGCGACGACGACGCCAGAGGCGTGTTCGCCGAACTGACCGAAGCCGGCATGACCCGCCTACGCACGATGGCGCCCACGCACGTCGACGGCGTACGGAGCCATCTGATCGACCTGCTGACAGCCGAGGACCAGCAGGCGCTGGCGGGGATCTTCGAGCGGGTACTCACCCACCTGGAGGAGCTGGACCCCTGAGCCCGCTACCCTGCACCCCGTAGGGAGGCGTGGCAGAGCGGCCGAATGCACCTGTCTTGAAAACAGGAGACCTTCACGGGTCCGGGGGTTCAAATCCCTCCGCCTCCGCATAGTCTGACCAGCAGAAACGTACTTGGTGGACGTTTCCGTCAGCACGCCTGTGGTTGGCGGGGTCTCATTTAGGGTCTCATTTGCGCGGCCGTGTCTGGTCGTCTGGCGGCATCGGTTGGTGGCCGAGGATCGTGTCGAGAGGCCGTCGTCCGACTTCGCGTGGTCCGGCCACGGTCCTCAACGAACCGGAGAGCCAGCGAACCTGGGTGTGCTCATCTCGCGCTGTGTGGGCACTTGGTCGATCGCACGTGTCGCAAGTGGTTCATCAACCTCGTGTCGTTGCGGCGCTATAGATGATCTAGGAACCCCAAGTGGTGACGCGACACGCCATAGGTTCCGAAGCGCGACACGCCGATGTTGGCGTAAGCACCAAGGATTTCTGTGCGATACAAGGACCGATGAACCTGCGACGGAGGGTGATAGTCGCAGCTCGGGAACCGCTGCGCCGGCCCTCCGGGACCGGCGAGGATCGCAACCTGTGGGAGGAGAGGGACATGCAATCGTTCCTCGAGGCGCTGCGCCGGCCCTCCGGGACCGGCGAGGATCGCAACCCTTTCACCTCCTCACGTACTCACGTAGCTACGTGGACGCTGCGCCGGTCCTCCGGGACCGGCGAGGATCGCAACACCCAAGCCCCCGCGCTGCTCGGTCAGTCGGCTACCCGGCTGCGCCGGCCCTCCGGGACCGGCGAGGATCGCAACATCAGCGACCAAGCCGGCATGATCATCCCGCACAACGCGAGCTGCGCCGGCCCTCCGGGACCGGCGAGGATCGCAACACCGTGGAGGTCGGTCGGCCGCGGTGGGATGCGCTGAGTGCTGCGCCGGCCCTCCGGGACCGGCGAGGATCGCAACGTCCGGGGCAGCCTGGCGACGGCCATGGGCATCGGCAAGCTGCGCCGGCCCTCCGGGACCGGCGAGGATCGCAACACTTACACCTGGTCGTGCTGGGTGTGGGTGCCCACCGGCGGCTGCGCCGGCCCTCCGGGACCGGCGAGGATCGCAACGCCATGTTCGGCCTGCTGAGCCTCGCCTACGTGGCGCAGGGCTGCGCCGGTCCTCCGGGACCAGCGAGGATCGCAACATGTCCGCGATCACCAACGTGCTGCAGGGCAAGGCGCCGCTGCGCCGGCCCTCCGGGACCGGCGAGGATCGCAACATGAACATCATGGGCACCAGCGCGTCCGATGTGGAGCTGCGCCGGTCCTCCGGGACCGGCGAGGATCGCAACAAGGACAACGCCAAGACGTTGAACATCCACACCGCGCTGCGCCGGCTCTCCGGGACCGGCGAGGATCGCAACGCGCTGATGGAAAACGTGTGGCCCGATGGTGCCGTAGCTGCGCCGGCCCTCCGGGACCGGTGAGGATCGCAACCCCGACGGACACGCGCCGGGGAGCACCCGCGCTGTCACGCTGCGCCGGCCCTCCGGGACCGGCGAGGATCGCAACGCCGAAACGCTCATGCTGATCAACAGCACCGTTTTCGGCGGCTGCGCCGACCCTCCGGGATAGCCAAGGATCGCACCTGCTTTGTGGGCTGGCCGCTCAGATGCTCCGTGCAGGCTGCACCGTCCTTCCCGCACCGGCGGAAAGGACGGTGGCATCACCCTGATGTTGGCCGATCAGGGGCTATTCCGGGGTACTCGACTTGGCGACCGCTATGACCCACGAATTCGTTCAGCGGCCCCACAGAAGGGTGTTGATCTGTGCTGCGACGTTCACCTGGATCGAGCTGATGACGTGTTGGTAGCGCTTGGCGATCTTCGCGTTGGACCAGCCCATGATCTCCATGACCACCGGCAGCGGTACGCCGAGCAGAAGCAGAACGGTCGCAGCGGTGTGCCGTGCGTCGTGGAGACGTGCGTCCCGGACGCCCGCAGCCGCCAGGAGTGACTTCCACTCGTTGTGATCGGCGCGTGGATCGATCGGTTTGCCGTTCGGCTGGGTGAACATGAAGTCGCTCTCGATCCACAGGTCCTCTGCCAACGCGCGTTCCGCAGCTTGGACCTTCTCATGCTCCATGAGAAGGTTGAACAGCTGATCCGGCAGTCGAACACCCCGTCGGCCGGCTCGGGATTTCACGTCGACGTCGACCATGCCGCCGATTCGTTTCGGGCAGTACCTCGCGTGGCCGGTGCAGTCGGGTTGGCAGGGCGGAGGGCACGTTCTCTTGTGGGATTTGCAGGACTGGCGGCAGGGCTTGACCTTGTGGTGCGTGGCTGCGCAGGCGACGGGGTTGGCGCAACCGTGTCGGTAGGTGTGGCGTTGCCGTTGCTGGCGCACGCGGAGGACCTTGGTACCTCGGTTCAGCCAGGACCAGCGGAAGGCGATCGATTCTCCCTTGCGGGTTCCGATGGCCAATGCGAGGACGAAGCGAACACCGTTACGTCGGTCAAGTGCGGCTTTGATGATGTCCTGGACCTCCTCGATCTCGTAGGGGTCCACTTCTTCCTCGTCGACGCGCGGTGATTTGATGATCTCGAAAGGGTTCTTGGTGATGATGTCGCGCTTCTTCGCCTCGCGGAACGCGGCTCGTGCGGTGATGTGTACGTGCCGGAGGGTGTACTGACCGAGGCCGGCTTCGGCGAGCTTGGCGTAGACCTTCTCGAATCGTTCGGGCTCGTGCTGGATTCTGTCCATCTTGTGCGCGCCGATTCGCGGGATGAGGTGGTTGTGAATGTCGTTCTGGTACCCCTCGTAGGTCTTGTAACGGATGTGGGGCCGGGCGATGTTCTCCAGCCAGTACGTCAGCCACTCCGCGACTGTTTGTGTCGCGCTTCGGGGAGTTCGGGCGGCGCCTTCCTCGCGCTCTTGCTCCAGCTTCTGGACGGCTTCCACGACCGCCTCGTACGCGCCGTCGCCCTTGCGCTTGATGTGGCGACGTTCCGGTTTTCCGTTGTCCTGCAGGCCCATGGTCACGCGGCCGTGCCAACACCCGTCCACGCCGAGGTAGATCGTGGAACGGCCCTTCGCTGCCCGCGTCTTCTTTTGGCGTGCCATGTCAGCTCCCCCTCGGCTCGTCGGTGTTGCCTTCGTTGGTCATCAGTTGGGCCGCGTAGGCCTGCACCTCGGAGGCCGGGACTCGGCGGAGTCGACCGATGGAGACGGAGCGGAGTTCGCCGGATTTGACGAGGCTCCACGCGGTGGTCCGCCCTATGCGAAGCCGTTCGGCGGCTTCTTCCACGGTCAACATGACGCTCTCGGTCTCGGACATGCGGGGTACTGGGACGCTGGTCGGCTCGGTCGACGCGAGCAACTGGACGACCTGGGCCAGCAGCGCGGCGACGTCAGGGTTGGCGGCGGTCATGCGTTCCCCTCGGTGTCGGTGGCCGACAGGTAGCGGTCCCAGGCATCAGCCAGCCCGACCTGGGCTTTCTGGGACTTGGTTCGGTCCGTGGCGTAGGTGACGTAGCCCTTCACGGTGGTGTCGCTGTCGTCCTTGAAGGCGATGGGTGCGATGCCGTATCGCGCCAGTTCGGCGGCGAGCCGGCGGCCGTCGAGCTGTTTGCCTCTGCCGTCGAGGTCGGCCCACGGAGCGTCTTCCAGCTCGGTGAGGTCGGCGAGTAGCGCCTTGGTGGCGAGCCGGGTGGCGTTGTGGCGGTCGTAGAGCGTGCGGAGGTCGGCGAGCAGTCGGATTCCGTTGGTGGCGGGCTGGCTGGACCTGAGCACGAAGTGGGCGCATGCCTGGCGTGCTCGTTCTGGCCACTCCCCACCTGCGGCGTCGGCGATGGCCACCAGCGGTTCCCAGATCTCCGCTGATCGGTCCACCACACCTTCGGGGAGGCGCGGGATCGCGTCGGCCAACTGATCGGCCATGGCCGACATCCAGGCCGACAGGGATTCCCTGATCGGGCGGGCGTCACGTTCGGCGGTGCGTTGGCGGAACTGCTCGACGGTCTGATCGGAGCGTCGTCGTCGCATGTGGATGGTGATGGCGCGCGTCGTGATCGTGGCGGGCATGTTGCCGGCGATGCCGCCGAGGGCGACCGGGGCGAACACGGGGAAGCGTTCAACCTTCATCGACTTGGCGTCGCCGGCGCAGCGGGTGACGGTGGCGCCCTGTTTGTAGCCGGCGTTGAGCAGGCCGCGCAGGTCCTCGTTGCCTCCCTTGGCGCTGAACACCGCGTCGACCTCGTCGAACAGGACGGTGATGCGGCTGGCCGCCACGAGCCGGAACAGCGCGGCCGGGGTGGTGGAGATGGTCGACTCCGGGGAGTGCACCAGCAGCGCCGCGACCTCGAGTACGCGCGTCTTGCCCGATCCCGGTTCGGCGGAGTCCAGGATCAGCCGCGGGGTGATGTAGAAGCGGTGGGCGGCGTAGGTGTGGGCGAACCACAGCGCGATCGTGGGCGCGCAGTGCTCGTTGGGGAACACGACGAACCTGTTCAGGAACGCGGTCACGCCGTCGAGCACGGTGTGGCCGGTACGCAGCTCGACGGGGACCGGGGCGAGCCAGGACAGCGGCCGTTCCGGTGCGTGTTCGGGCATCTCCTGATCCGGTGCGCGACCGTGGTCGACCGGTTCGCTGTCCGCTTGGGCGTCGCGCCAGGCAGTGCCGCAGGCCTCCGAGCAGAAGTCCGCCGATGGCGCCGCCGGGCCGAGCTGGTTGCCGCACTTCTGGCACGCGGCGCCGACCACGCTGTCGATCGCGGCGAGCGTGACATCAACGCTGCTCACGCTGCCTCCCGCTCGCTGCCGATTTGTTCGCGGGCGGTCCGGTAGCGGCTCCAGAGGTCGTCAACCCGTGCGGTGTCGTCGGCGGCCTCGTGCAGGACGGTCGTCGCCCACTCCTCGTCAACGGCGTGGACCAGGCGCTGGCCGTGGGCGCGGATGGCTCGACGCCATGCGGCTTTCAGGACGACGGTCTTGAGCCACGGGCCGCTTGCCGCAGGTGCGGGTGGTGCGTGGTGGTAGGTGTCGGCGATCCACGAACCGGTGACCTGGAGCCGGTGAGGGCCACCGGTCCACGGTCGCGTGTCGGTGGTCTCCCACGCGCTGTCGAGCAAGGCGAGCGGAGTCGGTGCGTGGTCGGCAGCAACCAGCTGGATGGCGAGTCCAATCAGGTCGGACGCGATCGGGTCGGCGAGGTCGGTTGCCCGCATCCCGGCGAGCAGTCGCCGTGCTGGGTTGGTGTCCAGCCGCATGAGGCAGCCGAGGAACTGGCGTTCGGGGTCAATGACGACGGGAGTCATCGATTGCCTTTCGAGCGAAGGAACGGGGTGTGTGGTCAGCGGCCCTGTGATCGGCGGATGGCGCGGCCGGCGCGAACGGCGGCGTTGTAGGCGCGGCGGCCGGCGCGGAGGGTGCGGCCGGTGCCGTCGCAGCGTCGGCAGAGCCGGATGGCGCGCAGGAGCGGGGAGCGGAACTGCCCCACGCCGTGGCAGGAGCGGCATGCGCGGTAGGGGTAGATGGCGCACGACAGTGCGTAACCGAGAGCGGCAACGATCAGCACGAGCAGGAACGGGCCGAGGGTGTTCAACGGATGCCTCCGGGGCTGTTTCTGGGCGCGATCGGCCCACGCCTCTAGGTGCTAGGGCGCTGATCAGCGGGTGTTTGATGGTCTAGAGGGGGCTCTAGGTCTAGAGGGAGCAGGCTCTAGACCTAGAGCCAACGGAGGAGCTAGGCGCGTCCTCGGTTTCGGCCACGTTCCGTGAGAGTGTTGGCGATCGAGTCGCGGGTGATGCCCATGCGGTTGGCGCCCTTGCCGGTCTCCGGGTCGGTGGCCCAGACCTGTTTGGTCGAGATGCCGAACGGCTTGAGCGCGCCAGACAGTTGGGTTGCCTTGGCCGTGCCGGTCGGCAGTTCGGCCCACGGTCCGTAGACCGCTGGCCGCAGTTCGGCGAGCCGGTCCACGATGGACTCCGACCACGCCTTGTCCGCGTTGCCGATCGCGGTGAGCACGTCGGCCAGCAAGGTGCCGCTGTCGGTCTCGTCCTCGTCGGGCGTGAGGTCGAGCCCTGCCGCGTAGCCGGTCAGTCGCCCGGCCGCCACCCGTGCCGCACGAGCGCGTGCCGCGAGCTGTTCGGCGTCCGGGCCGTTGATGTTGACGGTGAGCGTGGTCCGCGGTTCGTCGCCCTCGCCGAGCAGGATGCCGATTCCCTTGTCACGGAAGGAAAAGGTGGTCGCCTTGAACCCGTTGCGGTGGGCGGAAGTGCCCAACACCATGTCGTTCGCGGGCTGGCCGGTGACCTTGAGGCAGAACCGCATCACGGCGTTGTCGCTGATCGCGGTCGGGATGCTCTTGGCGTCCGGCCGCTGGGTGGCCAGCAGGATCACGATGCCCACTGCGGGGCCACGTTTGACCAGGTCGGTGCAGATGTCCTCGATCTCCGCGCCGTACTCGGCGTGCTCGAACCACTTCTGGCACTCGTCGACACCGATCAAGATCGGGTGCAGGCCGAGGGCTTTCTTGCCGGCCAGCTCGGGCGTGACCTTGTTCTCCGGGCACAGGTCCTTGGGCAGTTCCCGGATCACCTTCGCGCGCCGCCGCAGTTCGGTGCTCAGCTCACGTAGGCCCGTGACGGCGTATGCGATGTCCTCCGGTTCCTCCCCTGCCCGGTAGCGGTGCGAGATCGGGGCCAGCGGCGACAGGTCACCAGTGCCTTTGAGGTCGTAGACGTGCAGTTCGGCGCGCGGGTCCATACCAGCGATCAGCAGCAGCTCCCGCAGCGCGAACGTCTTGCCCATGCGCGGTACCGCGCCGATGACCATCGAGATGAACATCAGCGTGATCTCGACCCAACGACCGCGCTGGTCGGTGCCGAACGGCTGCGGCTTGAACAGGTCGACCGTGCCGATCTTGCGCAACGGCCAGATCGGTTGGCGGGACTTGGACATGTCCTCGTCTCCGACCCAGAGCACCATCCGCCCGGGATGCACTTCGGCGTTGCCCTCTGGCCACACGCATCCCAGCGGCCGGCCGAGGGCGGACGCGAGCTTGGCCCTGCGCTCGATGACTTCGGCGACCGTGACGCCCGGCGGTAGGTCGACGTCCGCGCGCCAGCCGGGGCCGTCCCGCTGGATCGGCGCGGTGAAGCCGATGGCGTGGGGGTTCTTGGTGAGGGCCTGGTTGATGCTCGGGATACCCAGGACAGACAGCGCGTGGACCACGTTGTCGCTGGTGAGCTTCTGAATCTGTGTCGAGATCACGGCGCGCGAGCCGATGACCGGGTTGTCCTTTGTGGAGCCGAGCTTGCCGAGCAGGCCGACGGCCAGCACTCCGCACGCCCAGATCACCCATCCCGGCATCACTTCTGGGAGCACCAGCATCAGGACCAGTCCGAAGCTGGCGACCAGGCCGAGTTGCATCCAACGCAGCACCACTCGCCGGTCACGTTGCTGGGACAGTTTCAGGTACAGCTCAGCCTTGTCGGTGGTCGCCATCTCGGCCCGCAGGGGCCGCCCTTCGGCGTCGCCCACGTAGCGGCCGGTCGCGGCCAGGAGGAGCAACAGTCCGCGTGGGGAGCGCACGGCCAGCCGCAGCGCGTACAGCGGCGACCGGGCGACGTGGTAGCCGGTCTTGTGGGCGTAGTGCCTGCCCACCCACGTGGCCGCCTGCTTGGCCTCGCCGAGAGATCGGAGGTAGGGCGGGATGATCGGCTGGCGGTTCTGGGTCCGCAACCGGTTCAACCAGGTCGAATTGTCAGTGGCGGGGGTGTCCACAGCCATAACCGGCGGACGCTCCGCCGAGTCGTCCACCAGCTCAGCTTCCACGATTTCGGGCATCGGTGCACTGGACTTCGTGGGGAACGCGATCACCTTGCCGGGTTCGTCTGCCGTGGTGCTCATCAGGCACGCACCTCCTGGTGACGGGCGGTGTGGAGCAGGTGAGCCAGCGCGGCACCGCAGCCGAGTACGACGACCGGCAGGCAGGAGACGAGCGTGGTGATCGGCCACGGTGCGCTGGTGATTCCGGCGGCGGACATGAGGTGATAGGCCACCTGGCCAGCCATCCCCAGGGCCAGTGAGCCGACCGTGGACCACTTGGCGAAGTCACGTGCCCGGGTAGAGCCGGCCGAGTCCGACAGCCAGACGCGCATCGCGAACGCGGCGTAGGTCTCGACGCCCAGTGGCAGCGTGATCGCCGAGTTGATCGACAGGCCGTCCCAGATCCCCGGCAGGAGTTCGATCGGCCCGAACCCGGTCAGCCGACCCAGTCCGACCCAGCCACCCCAGATCGCCACGAACGCGGGCAAGGCCAGCAACAGGAGCGGCCAGGTCGGGACCGGTCGTGTCCTCGCCGGGCCCGGGGCCGCGACCGGTGTGGTCTGCACTTCGTCGTCAACTGGTGGTGTCGTGTCGGTGCCCGTTGGCGTCGCCGAGTCCGTGACGGGTTCCGGGACGGAATGTAGAGTCCGGACCGACGTGCTCTCGGTCTCGCTGTCCAGCGCCGCAAGAATGGCGCGTGCCTTCGGCGCACCCACCCGGAACTCGGTCATGATCCGGTTCCGGGACGGGGCCGAACCCAGGTCCGCCGCCCACTCACGAACACGGGGCAGCAACCCCTCAACCGAGGGCGGATACGCGCTGCCGGGGCTGGTGTCGGACATGTTGAGCCCTACCATTAGAGGTCTCCTGACTGGCTTCGTGAGGGTTGGGAGAACCCGGTCCGGCGGGTGGTTCTTGGCGGTTCCGGCCGCCGGGCCGGGGCGAACTCAAGCCGCCGCGTCGTCGACACGGTCCGGCTCGACCACACGACTGCGGAGAGCAGCGGTGACGGTCTGACGGCCGAGACGTCGGGCGTGCCGACTGGCCGCCACCCGGTCCGCAGGACCGCCGGTCTCGCCGGCCGTGAAGTACGCGGCGATCAGCGCATCTATGTCTGACTCGTGCAGGCCGTCCGGCGCGTAGCTGAGCGGCGGCAGGACATCGTCCATGGGATTTGGCTCCAAAACTGTTCGTGGTCTCCCGCTGGGGAGCGGGCGGTCAGGCCGGAGATCAACGTAAGACGTGTCTATCAACTCTGTCAACAGACATGTTGGAACTGACTTAACTGAGCTGCCTCGCTTAGCCTGGTGACATGGCCTCTCTGGACCCGGACGACCCGCGCGCGCCGTACCTGCAGGTGGCTGGCGCCCTGCGTGCCGCCATCCGGTCGGGGGAGCACGCCCCTGGCGCGCAGCTGCCGACCTACCAGGAACTCGCCGAGACCTGGGGCGTCGCGATCAACACGGCCAAGTCCGCCGTGACGCTGCTGCGCGACGAGGGCCTGGTGGTCACCCGGCACGGCAAGGGGTCTTTCGTGCGAACCCAAGCTCGTGGCGATGACGCGCCGGTTCGCGACAGCGGAGGAGACGAGCGCGTCTGGCAGGCCGTTGCCGACCTCCGCCGCCGCGTCACCGAACTCGAACGGCGCCTTGAGTCCTAGCCGATCAGTGTTCGAAAGAAGCTCACCAAGCCATCGATGATGGCCCCCAGGCCGCCGAAGAGAGTCTTCGCGAAACTGGCCGCGTCGGCCGGGTGCTTGACCACGATTACCAAGATGGCCAATACGACTGCGAAGCCAATCATTTTGGACATCACGCTGCGGCCGGTCTGCAGTCCGGGAATTGCGTTCCTGGCCATTGTTGCCCCTTTCGCCGTTGTTGCTCATGCATCAACTATGTGGCCAAAGGCGCAGGGTGAGAAGTGTCCCAATAGTCCCCAAACACTGAACTTCCGCTGAACTGGAGGCACTGAACTTTCACCGAACTTCGGTCGTTCCGGCATGTCATCGTGGCTGTTCACGTGTCAGGCTGACCGGCATGCAGCTGAACGGCGTCCCCCCGACCATGGACCAGGTCAAGGCTCTGGCCCTGACGAACTACGGCCACTTCACGTCGATGCTGGCGGAGGACGGCCGCGTACAGGGTCTGTCGCTCCACCTGCAGCGACTGGCGCGGGACTGCCGTCTGCTCTTCGACGTCGACCTGGACACCGATCGCGTACGGCACCACGTCCGCCAGGCCCTCACCGACCAGGCCCCACGCACGGTCGCACGGGTGACGATCTACGACCCCACGATCGAACTGGGCACGATCGGGGCGGACGCCGACCCGCACGTCCTGGTCACGACCCGGACAGCCGGGACAGGCGAACCTAGTCCGCTACGCCTTCAGGCCGCCTCCTACCGGCGGGAGCTGCCGGCGGTGAAGCACATCGGCCTGTTCGGCGCACTCCGGTGCAGGCGAACCGCCCAACGCGAGGGATTCGACGACGTGCTGTTCCTGAACCAGGACGGGACCATTTCCGAGATCGCGACCTCGAACATCGGGTTCGTCCGCGACGGGAACATCGTGTGGCCACGTTCGGAATGGCTGACCGGCATCACGATGACTCTACTAAACCAGACCCTCGACGAGCCGATTCGCACCGAACCGGTCACCCTCTCAGATCTCCCCGCAATGGAATTCGTGTTCGCGACCAACGCGGCGGTCGGCATCCGTCCGGTAGCCGCGGTTGACGACCAGTCGTGGCCGATCGACCACCCGACATTGAAGCGGTTGCGCGACCTGTACGCGGACATCCCCGCCGAGCAGCTCTAACGGCGAACGATTTCCCCCACGCGTGCCCCCTACTTGCCCCAGCGTGTGCAGTAGATCTTGGCTGCCCCGTTGCCGATGCTGATGTCATGACCAGTGAATTGGTACCGCGGCACGAGCGCGCCCGGGCAAGCACGGAAACGGTTATGGTGGAGACTTCGCCATTGAGCGGCGCGTACAAAACTTCAGCGCATGACGGGTCATGGCACGACAAATTGGTGCTGATCACCGACTTGGTGGCCATGAACAAGAAGATCAGCGCCTACGTGCTCCGAACTCTGGATGCTGATGCCCGGCGCGCCGCACCGATGGCGGTGGCCGACGAACGCGCACTCGGGCTGCGCCTTATCGATCTCGGAAGTGCCATCCAATTCCACGCTGACCAGCACGACACAGAGCCTGGCCACGACTCGGAGCCGCATCTGCATGGCGGGCCTCCCCGAATCCATCCTCGCGAGACGCGGACGCCGTGGAGTGACTGCACCACGGCTATCTACGCAACCAGCAGCGAGTGAACACGCGCATCACATCTGACGCCAGGAAACGGGAACGCACATGCATGCCACGCTCTTCAGTCTAGTAGCCACTGAGAACCCCAACCTGATTTTCGCTTGGGGCATGGAGATTGTCGAAGACGGATATCAGGATGGCGAAGAGAGTCGGAAGGCGATCATCTACATCGGTGGCGCGACTGGCAGGGAAACTATCTCTACGCACCTGTCGGCAGAACACGCATGTAGGCGGTGGAGCACTGTTACTCCGCTGACGATCGTGTGGGACAACGAAAGCTGGGCCGACCTGTATCGCGAACTCTCGGCCTGCCCGCCACCAGAGCCGTCGCATGCCCAAGCTCAACCGTAATCGGATTCGTTCATGGCTTGAGATGCACGACTGGTCCATCAAACGTCTGGCACAGGAATGTAGCGCCATCGCCGACGACCCGATACCAGAGGGCACTATGCGAAACGCTGTGAACGGAATAGACCCCATGAGGCCAGGTCGCATACATCTGATCTGCAAGGTGACGGTCAGGTATGGAGACGGCATCCCATATAGCCAACTAATCGCGCAAGAAGATCGCTGAAACCGGGCGTCGGCCGCCCGGTCTTCGGGGTGGTAGCTCAGTAGTCAGAGCAGAGGACTCATAATCCTTCAGGTCGTGGGTTCAAATCCCACTCACCCCACACGATAGCTGTCAACGATCCAATGTTTCGGCCGTCACGACGCAGCGGAACCCAGTGTCATCATCGCACATGGAAGCAGCCGCGTCGTTGAACGAGGATGGCGTTGCTCGCATAAACGGGCTGGTCCATGCGCCGCCCTTGAGTTCGTGCCGGCCGGGCTTGGTCTCGGTGGCGCACCATTCCCAGACGTTGCCGCACATGTCGAACACGCCGTACGGGCTGATCCCGCTCTGGTAGCAGTCCACGGCGGATGTGCTGCCGACCCCGTTCTCACGAACGTTGCACTTGGCTGGCGTCGTTTGGTCGCCCCACGGGTAGACGGTGCCTCTCGTGCCACGGGCGGCTTTCTCCCACTGCTGGCCACTGGGCAGCGTCTTCCCTGCCCACTCGGCATACGCCGCCGCGTCATTCCAGGTGACGAAGACGACGGGGTGGTCCCCGCGATCCGAGGCCGGCCGCCCGTCCTCCCAGTTCTGCGGCGGAACATGGGCGGTGGCGGCGAGGAAACGTGCGTACTCGTCGTTGGTCACGGGGTAGACGTCGATGTAGAAGGCCGGCAGCCAGATCGGCTCATTGCCCGGACCCGACTGGAAAACGCTCCCGTCAACCTTCGCCATGGACCGGCCGTCGACCGGATGGCGAACGTGGCTTTCCCCGATCGGTTCGGCGGCGCCGCCGTCTTCCTCGGGCACGAGCGAGTCACCAGTCAGGAACGAAAAGCGTGCCTGCGTGTCGGGATCGCATCGGGACAGGGCGGTGTCGAGAGCGGCCTGGTTGACCGGTCGCGGGCGGATGTTCTCCTTACCCGCCTCCCACTTGGAGATCATCCGCTCACTGACGCCCAGGTGCGCCGCGAACTCCCGAATGCTCATCCGCTTGGCCTCGCGGAGTGCCCGTACCTCGATCCCCGACCAGCGCTGAACCGTGGCCACGTCGAAACTTCCCCCTGTCTGGTTCCATCGCACCCGGTACGACGAGCTAAGAGCGGTTGGCCACGAACGTGCCCTTGACCGGCACGGTGACCACAAGCTCGCGCTCCCGCAGTTCCTTCGTGGCCCGGCGCGCGGTGCCCAGGCTGACGCCGTACTCGTCGGCCAGGTCCCGTTCCGCCGGAAGGCGGGTGTTGGGCGGCAGCTCCCCGGCATCGATACGCGCCGCGATGTGATCCGCCATGGCTACGTACAGGTAGTCAAGGCCGACCTGCGTCGGGTCGAAGGCAGGGATCTTGCTCACGAGCGCACTGTATGTAGTCAGTGATATCTACGGAACGTAAGAACGCGTCCTGTTGCTATGCGTCGCGTCATAGTGCGTCCTATGCTGACCTGCGTGAACGCGTGATTGTGCTGTCGGTAGTGAGCCGGTCGCTACGCGCCAAGCAGGAGAAGGGCGAGGCATTGCCCCAACGCAATGAGTTGCTGGTGGCAGCTCGGGGACGGATCGAGTCACCGGGTACGCCCGGCCAGTCCCTGACGCGTCAGGAGCTGGCGGACGCTGTCAACGACCATGTGTTCCGGGCGACCGGCGCACCCGGCGCTGTCGACGCTCGACACGTCGGCCGTTGGGAGCGGGGCGTCACCCGGTGGCCTGCGGTGCGGTACCGTGCGGCCCTCCGTGCCGTCCTCAACGTCGCGACGGATGCGGAGCTGGGGTTCCGCAGGTCTTCGCGGACTACCGTTGACGACGTGAACCGCAAGACCTTCATCAAGACCACGATCGGTGTGGGCGCTGGGGCCTTGCTCGCGCCGTCGGATGCCAATCTGACCGAGATCCTGGCCGGTCCGACCGCGCACTATCGCCAGATGGAGTCGGCCGTGGCATCGGATCGGTTGTCGCCGGCGGTGGAGGCGCATCTGAGCTTGGCAGTGGGGATCGTGCGTGACCGTCTCCGTACGTCGGACGGATTCCGCACGCTGTCCGAGATCGCCGGCTTGGCGGCCTGGCTGGCCGCGGACCGCGGAGACAACGCCACGGCGCGTCGCCGCTACGCGGACGCGATCGGGTACGCCAAGCGTGCGCATCACCCGTTGTTGGCGGCATACATGACGGCCAGTCTCGGTCACTTCGCCGTGGAGACGGGCGACAGCAACCAGGGGTTGGTGCTGCTCCAGCGCGCCTCCCGGCAACTCGACGCCAGCGCGCCGGAGGCTGCTCGTGCCTGGCTGGCGTCGCTGCTCGCGGTTGCCTACGCCTGTACAGGCGACCGGAAACAGACCCTCGTCGAACTTCACCGAGCCGAGCAGCTGACTGCTCGACAGGCGAGCGACTCACAGTGGCCCTGGCTGTTCCCGTTCTCCTCGGCCAAAGCAGCCCGATACCGAGCAAGCGCCCTCGGGCATCTCGGCGACCTTCGCGCAGCACGGACCGCCTACGCAGCCGCAGCCTCGGCGCTCACCGCTGCCAAGCCGCGCGCTCTCGCGCAAGTCGAGCACGCCAAAGTCCTAGCCCGTACGGGAGATGTCGCCGGAGGCTGCTCTCTCGCAACAGATGCCCTGGCCGTCGGTCGCGCCTACGGGAGCGAGCGGATCACCAGCCGAGTTCGCGAGTTCCGCTCCAGCATCGCCGTGCACACCGCAGAAGCTCGTCAACTGGACGAAGCACTGGCCGCGCTCTACGAACGGGAAGACGGATGACCCGCCTCGCGATAACCGGACACCGTGGCCTCTCCGAGAAAACGACAGCGCTGGTCGATGCCGCTCTCCGAAGCGAGATCAGCAAGCGCGCATCGGACGGCCCCCTTGTCGGCCTGAGTTGCATCGCCGACGGAGCAGACGCCCTGTTCGCCAGTGCCGTCCTCGACAACGGCGGCGCGCTCCATGTCATTGTTCCCGCACAGAAGTATCGCGAGGGCCTCCCTGCGGACCATCACGCGACCTATGACGTGTTGATCGTGAAAGCTGCGGAGGTCATCCGCCTTGGCCACGTCGAGTCGGACTCCGACGCGCACATGGACGCGAGTCTGCGCATGGTCGCCGACGCGGATGAGTTGCTCGCTGTCTGGGACGGTCAACCAGCCCGCGGCTACGGCGGAACGGCCGATGTCGTGGACGCGGCCCGTGACCGGGGAATACCGGTCACAATCGTATGGCCAGAAGGTGCGACGAGAGACTGAGTGAGGCACCTGGAACACCGGAAACGTCAGTAACTTGCCTGGCAGGCGCACGCGGATGACGGGTAACCGCGACAGGGCTGATCGGGTAACCGCAGACCTGGTCCGGTTGCTGATGAGTCGATGACGTTACCAACCGGGTTACCGTCAACTTGCGGTTTGACACATGCGGTTACCGCTGTCGGCGAAGTTTGTTCACGTGCCTGCGACCGTTGAACACTCGCTCTGGGCGGGGTCGGGGAAACGAAACGGTTGAGGATGGCTCAGCCGCTTCGAGCGCACCGGCCTGGTAAGCAAATGTTGATCTAGGAACCGTAAGTTGGTGCGCGACACGCCATAGGTTCTTTGCGCGACACGCCGTAGTAGAGCTTGTTGGCGGCTCGCGCAGGTACTACACAGGTGAATCTTCAGATTCGGAGCGTTACAGTCGCAGGTCAAGAGCCGCTGCGCCAGCCCTACGAGGCTGGCGAGGATCGCAACTTCGAGAACGGCGCCACCGTGAACATGGTGGTGAAGGGCTGCGCCAGCCCTACGAGGCTGGCGAGGATCGCAACTCAGGTGTTGGACGGCGTCGAAAACCTGGCGTGGATGCTGCGCCAGCCCTACGAGGCTGGCGAGGATCGCAACGTGTGGGAGACCTCTGCCCGCGCCATCGCCACGGTGCTGCGCCAGCCCTACGAGGCTGGCGAGGATCGCAACTGCATGGCGTCCCGGACACGTGATGTCGGCCGGTAGGCTGCGCCAGCCCTACGAGGCTGGCGAGGATCGCAACCGGGAGACCAGACCGGCCCGGACCAGGCCATATAGGGAGGCTGCGCCAGCCCTACGAGGCTGGCGAGGATCGCAACCGGGAGACCAGACCGGCCCGGACCAGGCCATATAGGGAGGCTGCGCCAGCCCTACGAGGCTGGCGAGGATCGCAACTCATGCGGGATCAGGGCGATCGTCCGGTCAGCCAGGGCTGCGCCAGCCCTACGAGGCTGGCGAGGATCGCAACCTCGAGCGCACCGCCCCGGGCAGCTTCAAGCGCACGTTGCTGCGCCAGCCCTACGAGGCTGGCGAGGATCGCAACCACGGCACGAGCGTCGGCCTGGCGCGGCACGAGCTGGCTGCGCCAGCCCTACGAGGCTGGCGAGGATCGCAACTCATGCGGGATCAGGGCGATCGTCCGGTCAGCCAGGGCTGCGCCAGCCCTACGAGGCTGGCGAGGATCGCAACGTTGCCGGTACTCGTCGGGTGGACAAGGCGACCTACGGCTGCGCCAGCCCTACGGGGCTGGCGAGGATCGCAACGCGATGGGGAGCAGGACATCGACGTGGCAGCTGTCGGTGGCTGCGCCAGCCCTACGAGGCTGGCGAGGATCGCAACGTGCTGAACCACCACCCGGACATCCCCGCCGAGCATGCTGCGCCAGCCCTACGAGGCTGGCGAGGATCGCAACTCCTCCAGGCTGCCTCGCTTGCCGACGACCTTCAGTAGCGCTGCGCCAGCCTTACGAGGCTGGCGAGGATCGCAACTGCATGACGTTGCCGTACTCGTTCATGGTGATGTTGAACTGGCTGCGCCAGCCCTACGAGGGCTGGCGAGGATCGCAACGACGCCGCCGCCGCGCGCCAACTCGACGGGCAGGGCTGCGAGGATCGCAACATGAGCGCGATCACGAACATGCCGCAAGGCCGGAATATCGGCGTTCCGCATCTCCGCGTGGTGTCAGAGCACCAACGGTCCGCGTGGGTCTATGTCGCGTGCTTTTCCGAGGTGCTCCACGTCGTCAAGAGAGCGGTGGGGTAAGCGGTACAAGCGGACGCTGTCGAGTCTGTGGTTGATTGCTCCATTGAGTTTGGCTACAAGGTGCAGTTTGTCCGTCTCTCGGAGCACGATTTCGAATACCGACTTCTGTACGCGGTGCCCGTATGCCTCACAGATCTTCGCGACCCGTCGGAGGCGTGCTCGCCCCTCCGGGGTGGTCGTGTCGACGTCGTAGGTGACAAGTAGATCCATTTCAGGTCGTCGTCCACGGCAGGTACTGGTCGAGATCGCCGCGCAAATGGCGAGCGAGAAGTCGTGCCTGGACGAGCGGTAGCAGCGCTGCGGGCACCTCACGGCCGAGGTGGACGTGTGGCCACATGCGATCTCGGCTGACCTGTAGGGCGTTCAGAACGGCCCTGCGCCCGGTGTCAGTGAGGCGGACGGCGCCACCGGGGAGGCTCTCGAAGTCGTTGTCGCGAACTTCTCTCCGGTTGAGCATGGTCAGTGCGAGCCGGTCCGCCAGCAGCGGGCGGAATTCCTCCATGAGGTCGAGCGCGAGCGCTGGTTTCCCTGGCCGGACGCCATGAATGAATCCTATGTACGGGTCGAGTCCGACCTGTTCCAATGCGCCATGCACAGAGACTCGCAGCATCCCGTAGAGGAACGACAGCAGACAGTTGAGGGGATCGGTAGGTGGACGGCGGGTTCGGACGAACGGCCCGTCGACTTGCTTTGACAGGAGGTGGAACGTAGCGAAATAGTCCCGCGCTGTTGTGCCCTCGATACCCAGAAGTGTGTCGATTTCGGCGGCCTTGCCGGCCACGATCAACGATTGCGCGTGGCGTTCGGCCGTCGCGCGCAGCGACGCTTGGCCGTCGTCGGCGTCGCGTGCCGCTCGGAGGATGAGCTGACGGCAATTATGGATCTTTCCGGCGATCATGCGCTGTGCGATGGGGATCCGCCGGCTGACATCCTGGTGGGCTTCGTGTTGTGCTTTGCGGAGAAGCGGATTCCCAGCAGTGGGGCCGTTTACACGTGCACGGAATCGGCCGTACTCGGTGAGCCAACTGACCGTTCGGCGGTCGTCGGCGCAACGTAGCAACAGGTCGCCCGTCATCGTGACCCCGCCGAAGAGCACCACATGATCGATGCGAGCAAGCGGGAGGATCCTGCGGCCTGTCTGTTCGGGGTGGTGGACGCGCATCGTGTCGCCGTCGAGGTGCAGGCTGGTGCCAGCGGTCTGCACGTACAGCGTGTTCAGCAGTTCAGTCATGCCAAGTTCCGGCGGAGCGTGGTGCGAACAGATCGACCTCCGTGTCCGTGCGGTTGGTGAGCTCGGGAAGGCAGTCGGCTTGCAGGGAACACCGGCGGCAGCGTCGATCGTTGTGGGCGGACGGCAGGCGGCTTTGCCTGTAGAGAGCCCGCATGGCCTCCGCCGCCAGCGTTACCCGCGTCAGCAGTTGTTCGGTGATATCGACGGGATGACGGCGGCGGTCGGCGCCGGAGTAGATGTAGCCGACCGCGACCTCGAATCCTGAGTCGATCAGGCAAGCGGCCTGTGCGGCCACCTGAACATCGGCCGGCCCGCCCGCCAGGTAGCGCCCGACCTTGTACTCGACCGGCGTCGCCTGGCTGCCTTCAATTTCCACGAGATCGCACACGCCGTGCAGGCCCAGCCGCTCGCTGCGCACCGGGAGCGTTCGAACGACACGGACGCCGCGACGGTTGCGGATCGCGGGCAGGTCCACCGTGCGGTGCAACAGGTCGCCGCGGACCGTGTCGACGCTGTCGGTCCAGGTGGCCTCTATGTGGATGAGTGCAGCCTGGCGACGGCAGTACTCGACGTGTTCGAGCGCGGAGAGCGGAATGCTGTCCGGGATCTGGCCGACTGCCTCCAGGGTCATGGCCAGAGGTCCACCAGCGCGTTGAGCGTCACGCCCTCCGGGAGCCCATCGGCCTGCACGGCCCGCACGTAGTCGGTGTGGCGTCGTGGCGGCTTCTCGTCGTCGACACGGGTCAGCGTGATCCGGCTCGTGAGTGATGCGGCCGGCGCCACCCCGAACGCGTTGGGGTGGGAGAACACATAGAGTCCGCACAATTTCATCTCACCGCGGGCGGCCGAGCGGTCATGGTCGAACATCGTGGTCAGTGCGGTCCACAACATGTCGAGGTCGTCGCCGGTGACGCCGGTCTTGGCCGCGCGGGAGGCGGAGTAGAAGGCGCGAGCGCTGTAGAGCCCGTACGGGATCGTCCATTTGGTACCGATCTCTGTGGACTCCCCCTTGTCGATGTCCTCCTGGCGGGTCTGGGTGACCCGGGTGATGGCGTGGTCGGAGGGCAACACGGGGTCCTCGCTCCGGGCGAAGGTGAGTTGCAGCGGCCCGCGGACCTGGCCCGCTCCGCGTATCTGGCCGCTGCCGCGGGCCTGCCCGGTGCTGAGCACGGCGCCGAACATGCGCACGTCGAAGTAGTGCTCACACAGCCATCGTTGGGCGTCGTGGCCGTTGTTGTCGTTGCTGGTCAGGGCCTCTTCGATGCGGGTGTTGAGTGCGAACCCGGCCTCGATGAATATGCCGTAGCGGGGGTCGCCGGGCTTGATCTCGGGCACGACGTCGCGGATCTTGCGCTTGAGTGCGACATCGGTGACCAGACCGTGGCCGGTCTCGTCGTCCACGCGTGGCTGGTTGCCGGCATCCGGGTCGCCGTTCGGATTGCCGTCGGTGACGTCGAACAGCATGACGATGTCGTGGCGGACGGTCGGGTCCAGGTGGGCGGTCATGCGGGCACTCCGTCAGTGTCAGTGTTGCTTGCTGTGGTGGTGTTCTTGGTGCGCTGGGCGCGGGCCGCCGCTCGTTCCTGGTGGTAGCCGAGGATGAACGCGGCCTTCTCGGCGAGCACTGTCCCGTGGGGGATGCCGCCGGCGACCGCGAGTTGGTCGAACAGCTCGTCCATGCGGGCCTCGATTGCCCGGGTCGCTGCGGGGTTGCGCCTACGGAGGACCCGCAGCCATGCGCGTGCTGTCCGGCGGCCCGTCACCAGCGCCACGGCGGGGCTGGTGACCGCGCGGCTGAAGTAGCGATCCCCGAAGGTCGTATTCAGCGGCTCGCTGCCTCGGGCCCGGTTGGCTTGGTACTGCAGTTCGCTGAGCACGGCGAAGATCCGACCGGCGAGGTAGGCGGGTTGGTTGTTCTCGGGGTTGAGAACGGGCATGTAGTCCTCCGGGTTCGAGATGCCGGGCTGGCGGCGCAGCGCCAACCGGATCAGCGCGGCACGCGCGGTGTCGATCCGGCCGTCGGTGCGGATTCGATGCACGACGTGGGCCAGCAGTCTGGGCGGCAGGGTCTTGTTCAGCAGTGCCGACGCCAGCAGCCGTCGATAGACGTCGTCGGGGCGGTCGGCGCCGGTCGCCCCGAACCTGACGTAGCTGCCGTTGTCCTCGCCGCGTCCCGGGGCCCACCGGCCTGCGGCCTGGGCCATCCTGCGGGTGCCGACGTACTGGGGAAGACCGGTCCACATGTCGACCATCTGGTGGTCGTCGAACCAGCTGCGCAGGTTTGCCCGGATGTGGGGCAATGGCTGTTCGATCCACTCGCGAACGACCACTCGCGCGACGTTGCCGCCGATCGCCAGCGAGCAGAAGACCGAGAGGTCCTCGACCTCATTCGGCCCGCCGCGAGCGGGACCGCCGATCATGTCGGCCACGTCTTCGGGTGACGGGTCGTCCAGAGTTCGGAGATCGAACTCGGCGTTCTCGGTGACCCACCAGGTGAGCCGGGCGTCCTGGCCGGGATAGGTGGCACTGTTTTCGCCGGCTAGGAGGCTCTCCAGCGCGCCCATGGACTGCAGACCGCAGATCGTGCAGATCGGCACGTGCACGAGTTGTTTCTGGAGGTTGAACCCGTGGACCGTTTTGTTGAGGCTCACGAGCGGTGCGCTGTTCTGTGCTCCCGGAACCAGGCGAGTCGGTAGTTGCCGAGGGATCGTCTGCAGTAGGGGGCCGCTCTGGCCGCACACCAGGCAGAGCCCTTCGCGAGTGCTGCCCTTGCGGCCTTCGGCCTCGCCGGCCCAGAACCGCTGTGCGCCGGTGTCCGCATGCAGGAACCGGCCGGCGACGCGGAATGCGACTAGGTGGTTGCCGGTGAGTTCGGCCGGGCGCACCAGCGTGTCCGCGTGCTGGCCGGTGAGGAAGTCACGCAGGGCCGAGGATTCGGCGCTCTGGTCGGCCTGGTGCCAGCGCAATGCCAGATCACGGAACGCGGCGTGGTAGCGCGCGGACTTGGCCGCTCGTGTTTCGTCGGTCGACCAGCCGAGTGCGTACTCTGCGGTGTCCGCGGCGAGCATCGGTTGTGCCCCGGTACCGGAACGCTGCACAGCGGGCACCACGTGGGGGATGCCGTTGCGTCGAGTCCGCTCCGTGGGGTCGGCCAGGTCCGTGAGTTGGGGCGACGCCGGCGAGCCGTCCCCGTTGAGTTCCACGATCCAGCGGAGCAGCTTCGACGCGTAGTACGCCGGCGGCACCGCAGGATCGGTACGTGCGTACTCGACGAGCCGCGTGAGCAGCATCAGCCGACCTTCGATACGGCGGCGGGAACCTCGATACCGCGTGCTGGGATGTGCAACACGCCGTGGTCGAGCCGGGCGGTGAACCACTCCATCCGGATCGGGTCGCCGTGGTGAACCGTGTGCAGCATGACGCCGAGGTCCTCGGTGTGGTCGTGCCGTGGAGTCATGTCCGGTTTGCCGAACTCCGCGCTGAACTCGCGAGTGCCGAGGTAGGGCTGATGGAAACAGGCCCCGCGGTTCAGGCGACGCTGGAGCTGATCGCGGTATGCGGCAACGGGTTTCGTCGCCCCTTCGGTCACCTCGACGTGCGCGTGGATCCGGTAGGCCACGTCCCGCAGACAGATCGCGTTCCGCTGGTCCCGGTGCGCGACGGTGTCGACGCGCTCACCGCGCCGGGCGGCGTCGAGCGAGACGACTGCCGAGGTCTCGTTGCGACGGACGCTGAACTGCCGGATCGGCTTCAGTATCTCGATCGCCAGGATCTGGTAGCGCATCTCGGGCTTCCAGAAGATCGCTTCCACGATGCCGCGCGCAGCTGGCGGAGTCATCACCGGATACGAGACCCGCTCCACCTTCAGTTCCGGGCGAGAGAACAGAGCCGCAGGACCGTGTACCTGGACGACCACCGGCCGATCCCCTTCACGGCTGCGCGGGAGGTCCAACGGGTCGGCGAACGAACTCGGATTCGGCCTGCTCACAGGACGTAGTCCTCCAGATTGGGGTCGAGGGTGATGCCGGTGTTGTCGTCGTAGTCGCCGATCCACTCGGCAAGGCCGCCTGGAGTGGTCGGATCGCCCAGTACTGGCTTGAGCAACGCGAGTACGCCCGGTCGGCGCAGCGCTGACTGGTGCACGCTCGTGATGTAGGGCTGGAGATCCCGCAGCGCGGACATCCCGGGGCCAGTGGCACTCCGTACCTGCTCCGTGAGGTCCTCGATCCGACTACGCGTGTCGGAGTTCGCGGCGCCCTGTGGGGTGATGACGGATATGCCCTCGTCGAGGATCATGCGGAACGCGTAGCGACGGTCCCGGATCCCGGTGACCGGGTCGGCCGGCCCGTCGGTCACCGTGTGGAAGTCGAGGCGGCGTCTCGCGGCCTGGATCCGTTGGCCGACGTGGTCGCGGTGTTCAAGGCCCAGGGCTTCGTAGATCGAGCGGTAGTAGTTGCCGAGCGCATTGATGTCGTCCGGATCGGCGCGGCCTGGCCCGAAACAGGTTCGGGTCACGTTCACCAGTGTTCGGTAGGACGGGGGCTGGCCACCGTCAGACGGGTCAATCAGGATCACCTGGCCGAGGCCCGGGAGGTTGCCCTCCCGGTTCGCCCGCCCTGCTGCCTGGAGGAGGGAGTCCGCCGGGGCCATTGCCCGGTACACGACTGGGAAGTCGACATCGACCCCAGCCTCGATGAGCTGGGTGGAAACCAGCAGAGTCGGTTCACCATTCAGGAGCCGGGCGCGCACCATGTCGAGCACCCGACGACGGTGAGCGGGACACATCCGCGTCGACAGGTGCCACGCGACGTTCTCAGGTGCATCGGTCCGCCACGACTGGTACAGGCGTGCTGCGTCTGCCGTCGTGTTGAGGACGACGAGTGCCTGCTGGCGGCTCACCGTGTCTTGTGCCACCTCGTCCAGCGTCGGGCTGGGGTTGGTGCGCCACTCGAAGCGGACGCGCCGCAACTGGTCGGCGACCACTGCGCGTTCAGTCACGATCTCCCTGGCATCGGGTAGATCCCGGAACGGGCTCAGCTCCCACAACTCCGGCTGTGTTGCCGAGGACAGCACCACCGTCGTGCCGAAGTGCGCGACCAACACCCGCAGCGCGTCCAGGATGGGAATGAGGAGACGATGTGGCAGCGCCTGCACCTCGTCCAACACGATCACCGCTCCGGCCAACCGGTGAATCCGCCGCATCGCGGCCGGCTTGCGGTCGAACAGCGCCTCGAACAGCCGGACGGTGGTGGTGACCACGAACGGCACGTCCCAGTTCTCGGCAGCCAGGCGCCACCACCGGTTGTTAATGTCGTCGCTGTCGAGGTTCACCTGACTGTGGTGTTCGAGAACGGTCGGGTCCTCGCCGTCTGCGTCCAGCATGCTCCGGTAGACGGCAGCGTTCTGTTCTGTGATCGTCAGAAACGGAACCGCCACGATGACCCGACGATGACCGTGCAGCGCAGCATGGCGTAGCGCGAAAGCACCAGACGACAACGTCTTTCCCGAACCCGTTGGCGCGGCCAGGCGGAAGAAACCGGGTTCTGCCTCGGCGGCCTTCACACAGGCGTCGTATACGTCGTCTCGAATCGAGTCGATACTGGAGCGGGATCGGTCGTCGAGTTCCTTCTTGCGACGTTGCTCAAACCGTGCGAACAACATCCTGAAATCCGCGTCATCTCGCACCGCAGGTTTCGCCGAGTCAGTGAAATGAGCTGATGTATCAAGAAAGTCGGCATCACACAGCGCGCTGAACGCAAGCCGCACCGCCATCTCACCCACGAGCGGCTCGTGGATCCATTCGTCGGGAATCGCGACAGAAGCTGCGGGAGACAGTTCGGGAAGCAGGCCACGGATGACTCGCTCAGCCTCAGAGTTCCGGGCAAGAGCGGCCTTGTCCAGGGCCTTCAGGCGCCTGCGCAGCTCACGCGGCGACGTCAGGCCGCCGTGGTGACCCTCGATGGCGAGAGCAAACCCGCCAAGTCCGCGGTCTGCCGCCAACTGGGCGCCCAGCGACTTGTGGTCGATCCCGACCCGGCCGCCGTCGGCTTCTGCGTGTAACAGACCTTCTTGCCAGGCGCATGAAGCCTTTCCAACGTCATGGAGGAGGCCCAGCAACCATGCCACTTCCCCAGCTCCGAAAGGAGACGCGAAGCGCGCCGCCAATTCGGCTGTGCCGCATAGGTGATCGGCAAGCGTATGGCGTTTCCCAGCCTGGTTTGCGCTGTGCGCCCAAACTGGGCGCGGGTCGCGCTCACCAAGCTTCAAGTGCACGCTCCTCGCATCGTCGAAAGCGCTCCGTGAGTTACAGATGCGCGGAAGATCAGATCGCCGACGAACGCGAACGGTCGAGGTGTGTCGCTGCGGAGATGATCTAGGAACCCCGAGCGAACGCGCGACACGCCATAGGTTCGGATGCGCGACACGCCGTGGTTGGTACAAACTACGAGTATCCATGTCGGATGCGCATCGAAACGAGCTTGCTGCAGAGAGCTATCGTCCCAGTTCGGGAACCGCTGCACCGACCCTCACGGGCCGGTGAGGATCGCAACCATTGGCGTCCGGGAACAGCAGGCCCGCGAACAAGGCTGCACCGACCCTCACGGGCCGGTGAGGATCGCAACAGCGAAAGTGTCCAGCGGCAGCCTGAACGCATGGGTGTGGCTGCACCGACCCTCACGGGCCGGTGAGGATCGCAACGCGGACGAAACGGTCGGTCTGGTCGACCTCGGACTACAGGCTGCACCGACCCTCNCTGACGGCTGGAGAGGATCGACAGGCCAATTCCAGCTGCACCGACCCTCACGGGCCGGTGAGGATCGCAACTCAAGCTTCCGCATGTGCACCAGGCCACCGCCAGCGCCAGCTGCACCGACCCTCACGGGCCGGTGAGGATCGCAACTACATGGTGGACACCAGCCGTGGCACCTTGATTCCCACAGCTGCACCGACCCTCACGGGCCGGTGAGGATCGCAAC
>NZ_BAAGXS010000009.1:0-152282 GCF_054779715.1 Actinophytocola sediminis
GGCCGGCTGGCAGGTTCGGGTCGGCGAACCCGGCGGCGGCGGTCGTGCCGGGGACAGTGGCGGCCGGCACGGGCGTGTCCGCCGGCGGCGGTGGGCTCGCCGGCGGGTGGTCCGCCGGCGGCTGGTCCGATGGCGGCGGAGCCGCGTAGGGAGCGTCGGGGCCGGGGGTCCAGGACTCGCCGGGCTCGATGCCGGTGTGCGCGTCGGTGAAGTGCGGGATCTGGTCGTGCACCTGGCGGGAGTGCGCCTCGTAGCTCTCCATCACCGCGACCGCCTCGGCCTTGCGGGCCCGGGCGCGCTCGTGGCTGACCAGGCCGTCGGTGAGCAGTTCGCGCAGGAAGACCGCGTCGCTCGGGCCGCCGGTCAGGGTGACGGTGTAGCCGTCGCGGAAGTTGCGCTCGGCGGAGGCGAACGCCGGGTCGGGCATCCGGCGGCGGGCGGTCTCGACCGCCTCGGTGTAGTTGGCCAGGCCCTCGGCGATCCGGCCCGCGGTGTGCGACGCGGTGCCGGCCCAGTGCATGAGCCGGGTGTTCGCGGCGGCGGCGTCGACCGCGGCCTGGCCCTGCCACGAGGTCATCAGCCGTTCGACGACCTGCTGGACGCGGCCGGTGGTGCCCTCGATCCGCCCGGCGAGCGCCTGCCACTGGCCCGCACGGGCGTACATCGTCACCGGGTTGGCGCGCATGATCATGTCGTAGAGCTGTTCGTGCTGGTAGGCATCCCAGTTGATCTTGCCGAACCGGCGGGCCGAGCGGTTGCGGGCACGCTCGCGGCCACGTTTGTCGGCGCGTCGCTGGGCCCGCTCGGACCGCGGGTGCGCCTCGTGCCAGGTCTCCCGGCGGCGGTCGCGGTCGTAGTCGCGGGAGGCGTGGTTGTCCGCGCTGGAGAGCCAGTCGTTCACCGGTCCGCCTCCCCGGCCAGCTGGGCGAGGTGGCGGTTGAGCCGGGCCGCGAGGTCGTTGTCCACGCCCTGGTAGGCGCCGAGGGTCGCGAGGATGGCCGAGCGCACGGTGACCAGCTCCTCCAGGTAGTCGACCAGCACGGCCTGGACGCCACCGTCGAGGTCGGCGCGGTCGAGGAAGGCCTGCCGCAGGTGGGTGGCGACCGGGCCCGCGCCGTCGCCGAGCGGGCCGGTGAGCGTGCCGGCCTCACGGAGCTGGGCGAACAGGTCGTCGTGCAGGTCGGCGAGCTCTCGCTCGGCGCGGACGAGGGCGTCCACGTCGACCGCGATGCCGTCCATGCCGGTACCGGCCGCGCTGTGCGTCGGCGCCGCGCCCGCCCGGATGTCGGGTGAGACATAGGCCACGGCCTGTGGCCGGTGTTCGTGGTACCGCTCCTTCGCCTCGGTGAAGCTGTCCACCCGTTCGCGCACCATGCGCCGCCTCCCACCCCGGATCCGTGTCAAGCCTGGTCATCCTGACGTGCGCGGACCACCGAAGCCAGCGCTTCGTGCACAACTGGTCACATCGATGACTCAACTGAACAAGACAGCGCGGTGACTACGCTGATGAGGTGAGTCGCGTACCCCCGCCATGGCCTCCGGTCGAGGTCGAGCCAGCCCAACGACATCCCGACGCCCCCGAGCCGGGCACCAAGCTCGGCCCGCACTACGCACACTGCTTCGGCTGTGGCGACGATGTCGAGCACGGGCTGCACCTGCGCACCGTGGCGGACGAGCACATGACCATCCGCGCCCAGTTCACCGTCACCGAGGCCCACCAGGGCGCGCCCGGCCTCGCCCACGGCGGCCTGCTTGCCTGCGCGTTCGACGAGGCGCTCGGCGTGACCGTCGGCGAGCAGCTGCGCCAACCCGCGGTGACCGGCCGCCTGGAGACCGACTTCCTGCGCCCGGTCCCCGTCGGCTCCACCCTGCACATCGTCGGCAAGCTCGACGGGATCGCCGGGCGCAAGGTCTACGCCAGCGCCGACGGCCGGCTCAACGCGCCGGACGGTCCGGTCGCACTGCGGGCACGAGCCCTGTTCGTGACCGTCGACATCGCCCACTTCGTCGAGCACGGCCGTGCCGAGGATCTGCGCGCCATCGCCGAGGATCCAAGCCTGCTGCGGCAGCGCCGCTACGACATCAACCCGTGAGAGGCCGGCCGTGGTGTTTGGCTTGATGCTCAGCGTGCTCATGGCGCTGGTGCACTGGTACGTGTGGAAACGTCTGGTCAAGGACGTCAGCAGACCGGGGCGGGCGCGCCGGGTCGCCACCGTCGCGCTCGTGGTGCTCGCCCTGCTGATGATCGCCACGCTGACGCTTGGCCGGGTGGTTGCCCCGGACGTGGCGCAGTGGTTCAGCTGGCCCGGATATGTCTGGTTCGCGATCGTGGTCTACCTGTTCATGACCACGCTGGTGCTGGAGCTGCCCCGGCTCGCGCTGCGCGGCTGGCTGCGCCGGACGCCGCTGGAGGCGACCGCGACCACCGGCGAGGCGCCGCCGGTCAGCCAGCCGGCGCCGGAGCCGGAGCCCACCCCGCAGGTCAACCAGAGCAGGCGGCTGTTCCTCGCGCGCGGCACCGCGGTGGTGGCCGGCGCGGCGACCGCGGGCCTGGTCGGCACCGGCATGGCGAACGCGTTGGGCCCACCCGACCTGCTGCGGGTCCCGGTGCGGCTGCCCGGGCTGGACCCGAGCCTTGCCGACTTCCGGATCGCGGTGGTCAGCGACATCCACCTGAGCGCGCTGCTCGGCCGGGGGCACACCGAGCGCATCACCCGGATGATCAACGAGACCGAGCCGGACCTGGTGGCCATCGTCGGCGACCTGGCCGACGGCCTGCCAGACGAGCTGCGCCACGCGGTCGAGCCGCTGGCCGACCTGGCGCCCCGCGAGGGCAGCTTCTTCGTCACCGGCAACCACGAGTACTTCGCCGACGCCGACGCGTGGGTCCGCGAGCTGGACCGGTTGGGCGTGCACACCCTGCGCAACGAGCGCACCGCGATCCGGCGCGGGTCGGCGTCCTTCGACCTCGCCGGGGTGACCGACGTGACCGGTGAGCGCAACGGGGACGCGCCGGACTTCGAGCGCGCGCTGGGCGGGCGGGACACCGCGCGGCCGGTGGTGCTGATGGCCCACCAGCCGGTGATGGTCGACGAGGCGGCCGAGCACGGGGTCGGGTTGCAGCTGTCCGGCCACACTCACGGTGGCCAGATGTACCCGTTCCAGCACTTCGTCCGGCTGCAGCAGCCCGCGGTCTCCGGGCTGTCCAAAGTGGATGACACGTGGTTGTACGTGACCAGGGGCGCGGGGTTCTGGGGCCCGCCGGTGCGGGTCGGCGCCCCACCGGACATCACCGTCATCGAGCTGCGCCCGGACCAGCAGTAGGCTGGCGCACGCGCTACAGCAGGTGTGGCGCTGAGTGCAGGGTGCGGAGGAACCTCGTGGCCGAGGGGGAACTGAGCTGGGTCCAGCGGGCGGCGGACACGGCGATCGAGCACGCCGAGAAGTCGGGCGCCGGCACGATCGTGTGCGAGTCCGGGGTGTCGCCGTCCGGCCCGATCCACCTCGGCAACCTGCGCGAGGTGATGACCGTGCACTTCGTCGCCGAGGAGCTGCGGGCCCGCGGCCTGGACGCGGTGCACCTGCACTCCTGGGACGACTACGACCGGTTCCGCAAGGTGCCGGCCGGCCTCGACCAGGGGCTGGCCGAGCACGTCGGCAAGCCGCTGGCGGCGGTGCCCGACCCCTACGGCGAGCGCGAGTCCTACGCGGCGCACTTCATCGCCGAGTTCACCGACGCGCTCACCAGGATGGGCGTGCGGATGAGCGAGATCCGCCAGTCCACGCGGTATCCGGAAGGCACCTACAACCCCGCGATCCGCCACGCCATGGACCGCCGCGGCGAGATCTTCGACATCCTCGCCGGCTTCCAGACCGAGGGCCGCCAGGAGAAGTCCGTCGAGGAGCGCCGGGCCGCCTACTACCCGTTCAAGCCGTACTGCCAGACCTGCGGCAAGGACTTCACCACCGTCACCGACTACCAGGCCTCGGTGGTGACCTACCGGTGCCGGTGCGGCCACGCGGGCGAGATGACCCTGGCCGACGGCGCGACCATCTCCGGCAAGCTGGTGTGGAAGGTCGACTGGCCGATGCGCTGGGTCCACGAGCAGGTGGACTTCGAGCCCGCCGGTGAGGACCACCACGCGCCGACCAGCAGCATCGCCTCCGGCAGCGTGGTGATCAGGGAGATCTTCGGCGGAGTCGCGCCCTACTCCTTCCCCTACACGTTCGTCGGCCTGGCCGGCGGGTCGAGCAAGATGTCCAGCTCGACCGGCGGCGCGGCGATCCCGGCGACCGCGCTGGACGTGCTGGAGCCCGCGATGCTGCGCTGGCTGTACGTGCGGCGCGCGCCGTCCCAGTCGTTCACCATCGACCTGTCGCCGCGCGCGGTGCAGCGGCTCTACGACGAGTGGGACCAGTTCGGTGAGCGTGCGGAGGCGGCCGACGCCTCCCCGGCCGAGGCGCATCTGCGGGAGGTGTGCCTGCGCACGTCGGCCGGCGTGGTCGACCACAGCCGTCGCCCGGTGTCGTTCCGGCTGCTGTCCTCGGCCGCGGACATCACCCAGGCCAACACCGAGCAGATCGACCGCCTGGTCCGCCAGCACCTGCCCGACCTGCCGGCGCACGACACGCTGGTCAAGGAGCTGGAGCCGCGGCTGACCTGCGCGATCAACTTCGCGACCAGGCTGCTGCCGCCCGAGGAGCGGACCACGATCCGCACGTCGTTCAACGACCAGGTGTGGCAGGGCCTCGACGAGCAGACCCGCGAGGGCGTGCACAGGCTCGACGAGCAGGTCGACGACGCCTGGACGCTGGACGGGTTGACCACGCTGGTGTACGGCGTGCCCAAGCTGCTGCGCGGCCTGCCGCTGGACACCCCGCCCACCCCGGAGCTGAAGAAGGCCCAGCGGGCGTTCTTCGCCGCGCTCTACCGGCTGCTGTGCTCCTCGGACACCGGCCCACGACTGCCCACGCTGCTGCTGTCCATCGGCCAGGAGCGCGTCCACCAGCTACTGGCCGGTCCCGAGACCCGGGCCTGACCCGCGACGTCGTCGACCGGCCGGACGCGGGTCCCTACCCCGCCGAGACCAACGGTGCAGCCCGCGGACGAGGTCGCTGAACCGTCCCCTCAGGCGAGCTTCGCTCGCCAGCCGAGGTACGGCTTCCGCATGCCCCAGACGAAATCGTTGCTCGCGGGATTCTCGGGCAGGTCCCCGGTCGTCAGCCGACGGAGGAACTCGACCATGCCCATGTCGAAGTGGACGAAGTCCGGGTCCTCGTCCCGTCGCCACACCACGACCGGCCACTCGTCCGGCTCGGCGGAGGTCATGATCCAGCCATACAGGTCAGGCTCGCTGTGGCCCACCCCCCAGGCCAGGAGCTGTTCCGGGGCATCCAGTCCCGGGATGACGAGGTCCTCGTCCCACCGGTCGTTCCACATATCGCGGAGGTTCACCGACTCGTCGGCCATCTCGTCCGCGCGGTAGGGGTAGCCCTCCGGTGCCGTCGGGGGCAGGACCGTCAGCCCTTCCGTCCCGACGGAGCCCGTGCCGTAGACCGACATGAACTCCTTGTAGTCGGCGGGAAGGCCCGTGCCGAGCTCGGCCTCCACCACCCGCCAGTCGAACAGATCCCCCTCGGCCTGCTCGGCCGACATGACCTCACGGAGACTGCTGAACTCCGACACGGGGCTACTCCTTTGGATCCCGTCCGCACGTGTGTCCCAGGTATCGCCCCTGGGCACTAGGTCAGCGTGCGGGGGCGGATGGCGTTCGCCCGGTCGACCAGGGTGTGGCGGCGTTCCGGGTTGCTCGCCAGCCGGGCCAGCGCCCGGTACCAGCGTTCGAGGCCGAAGCGCAGCTCGCGTTCGGCCAGGTGACAGCCGAGGATCGTGGGGCCCGCGGTGCCCGGCGGGGCCGCGCCGTGCCGGCCGGCGCGCACCCAGTGGTAGGCCGCCTCGAGCACCTCGGCCGACAGCTCGGCGCGCCGCTCGGCGTCCAGCGACAACCGTTCCAGGCGCCGGCCGGCGTCGTGCAGGTCGTGCTCGGCGACCGCGGTCACCTCGTTCGGCCGGATCTTGATCTTGATGGCGGCCACCTGCGCCGCCACGTAGTGGCTCGAGGTGTCCGGCACCGCCTCGAGCACCTCGATCGCGCTGGTCCGCGCGCCCTGCGCCAGGTACACCCTGGCCAGGCCGAACGCCGCGCTCACCCACTGCCGGTCGGTGCGCCAGACCAGCTCGTAGTACCGGGCGGCGGCGAAGTAGTTGCCGGCGTACTCGGCGCCGACCGCGAGCGCGAGCTTGGGCGGGACCTCGCCGGGCACCGCGTCGTACACCCGGTCGAACGCCGCGCTCGCCTCGTTCGGCTGGCGCAGCGCCAGGTGGATCAGGCCCTGGTACCAGTCGGGGCGCCAGTCGGCCGGGTCGTTCGCCAGCCGGCGGGCGGCCTCCAGCTCGCCCTGGGCCGCGCGCAGGTCGCCCAGCTCCAGCCGCGCCCTGACCAGGCGCAGCCGGACCTCGATCGAGTCCTGCGGCGCGGAGGAGAGCGCGGCCAGCATCTCGGCGGGCTCGGCGGCGGTGATGCTCGCCAGCGTGCTCGCCGCGTGGTCGCCGGTGTCCACCATCGGCAGCGGCAGGATCGACGCGACCTCCATCGGGTCCGGCGATGGCAGCGAGCCGCCCTCGCTGACGACCATGCCCGAGCCGAAGGTCCGCGTCTCCAGGGCGAACACCGTGGACGTGCCCGGCCGGGGCCGGCCGGTGCCCAGCGCCATGACCTCGCGCAGCACGCCGGTCAGCTGGTCGGCCATCTCCTCGGCGGAGGTGAAACGCAGCAACGGGTTCTCGTGCGTCGCCCGCCGCAGCACCCGCTGGTAGGAGCCGAACAGGGCGAACAGCGGCTCCTCGTCCGGACCGGGCAGCGTGAACTTGTGCCGGGTGGTGTAGCCGGAGAACTCGATGGACAGCACGGCCAGCGTGCGGCCGACGGTGTAGATGTCGGAGGCGACCGACGCGCCCTCGGTGGCCAGTTCCGGCGCGGAGTAGCCGAGGGTGAAGAACAGCGGGCTCTCGTAGTCGTCGGTCTGGCGGACCGCGCCGAGGTCGATCAGCTTGAGCTGCTCGCCCGCCTGGATCACGTTGTCCGGCTTGAGGTCGCAGTAGAGCATGTTGACGCTGTGCAGGTACCCGATGGCCGGCAGGATCTCCAGCCCGTAGGCGATGACCTGCCCGATCGGCAGCGGCTGGGCGCGGCCGGTCTCGCGGTGGTGTTCGAGGGCGAGCTGGCGCAGGGACTGCCCGCCGACGTACTCCATCACGATGTAGCCGACCTGGTTGCCGGTCTTCGGGTCGGGGTGTTCGACGAAGTTGTAGATGCGCACCACGTTCGGGTGCTCGACCTCGGCGAGGAAGCGCCGCTCGGCGACCGCGGAGGCCATCGAGGTGGCGTCGCCGGTGTCGATCATGCCCTTGAGCACGACCCAGCGGTCGCTGACGTTGTGGTCCTTGGCGAGGTAGATCCAGCCGAGGCCGCCGTAGGCCAGGCAGCCGAGCACCTCGTACTGCCCGGCGACCAGGTCGCCGTGGAACAGGCGCGGGCGGAAGTTGAACGGGTTGCCGCAGGAGGGGCACTCACCTTCGGTGACGCCGGGCTTGCCGTCGCGGGCGCGGCCGACCTCGGCTGCGCAGTTGCTGCAGAAGCGCTTGTTCTCGCTGACCGCGGGGTCGGTGAGCACGGCCGAGGCCGGGTCCTTGACCGGCACCACGGGCACCTCGACCAGGCCGGCACCGAGGCGGCCGCGGCCGGAGGTGCGGGAGGAGGTCCGGCGGCCGCTGGTGGTCGGGGAGGACTGGGAGCCGGTGCCGTGCGGGCTGTCCTGGCTGGGTGTCGGCTCGCGGTGGGGGGCGGCCGGGGACTCGATGCTGAGGGTGACCGGGGCCTCGGCGAGGACGCTGGTGGGTTGTGGGTCGGTGTCGGACAGGGCCGCCGGGGGGCGGGTGCCGGCCTGGCGGGGGGCGACGTTGGGCATGGGGGTGCCCTGGTTCCAGCCGGGGGCAGCCGGTGGCTGGGGAGTCGCGCGGGGTGGGACGTACTGGGTGGCGTGTTGTTGGCTGGAGGGCTGGCCGGAGGCCGGCCGGCTGGGTTGCGGTTGGCCGGGAGATGTCCAGCCGGTTCGGGACTGGGTGGTGGGGCGCGGGTGCTGCGCGGGCTGGGACGGCGCGGGCGGCGCGTAGCCCGCCTGGGACTGGCTCGACTGCGACTGAGTTGACTGCGAACGACTCGGCTGCCCCTGGCCGGCCTGGGCCTGGTTCGGTTGCGACTGGCCCGACTGCGTACGACCGGACTGGGCCTGGCCAGCCGGCGGCTGGCCTGTCGAAGACCGACTCGGCGGTGGCTGGTTCGGGTGCTGTCCCGGGCTCGGTTGCGAACGACTCGGTGGCGACTGGCTCAGCTGGGACTGGCCAGACTGCGGCTGACCCGCTTGAGCACGACCGGACTGCGGCTGGCCAGCCGGCGGCTGCCCCGGCTGAGACTGGCTCGGCTGGAACTGACCCGGTTGCGCACGACCGGACTGGGCCTGATCGGCAGGCGGCTGACCCGGTTGCGACTGGTTCGGTTGCGGCTGGCCCGGTTGCGAACGGCTCGGCTGCGGGCGACCGGCAGCCGGCTGGGACTGGCTCGGTTGCGCGTTGCCGGGCTGTGGCTGGCCTGGAGCCCACTGCCCCGGCTGCGGCTGGCTCGGCTCGGCCGCCGCATGTGCACCGCCAGACCCAGGACGTCCCGGGCCTGGCTGGCGGGCCTGCTCACCCGGTTCCTGACCGGCCGGGCCCGACTGGCGAGCGCTCACCTGAACCGGCCCGGCCTCACCGGCCGCCAGCTCGTTCGGGGCCCGGAACCACCCGTCCTCCGGCCCCGCACCCGCCGCACGCGACCGCTGGGCCTGCTCGGCGGCCTGCCACCGCAGCTGTTCGACCGAATCGGCCCCCGGCACGGCCACCCCGCACAGCGTGCAGTTGCCGTCCACCACGTCACCGGCGCATCCCGGCCTCGGGCAGTTCACCATCGCCATCATTCCCGGTACTTCGGAGTCGGTGCGACCGGTCGCGGGCCGCCCGTGCCGCCGAGCCAGGTGTTGTAACTGTCCACCCAGTCGCCGCTGTCGATCGACTGCTCGATCACCCCGTTGACGAACCGCACCATGTCCTCGTCCTCTTTGGGAATCCCGATCCCGTACGGCTCCTTGGTGAAGCGCTCGCCGACCATCTTCACGTTCGGGTCCTGCGCCACCATCCCGGCCAGAATCGTGTCATCCGTCGACACCGCGGCGACCTGCCCCTGCTGCAACATGATCAGGCAGTCCGTCCAGTTCTCCACCTGCACCGGGATCGGCCCGGCCTCGTGCTCGGCGATCGTCTTGATCGAGGTGGATCCCTTGGCGGCACAGACCTTCTGGTCGCCGAGCTCGGCCAGGGTGGTCACCTCGGAGGCCTGGTCGACCAGCAGGCGCTGGCCAGCCAGGTAGTAGATCGCCGAGAAGTTGATCTCCTGCCACCGCTGGCAGGTCGCGGTGAAGGTGCGCACCACGATGTGCACGTCCTTGTTCTTCAGCGCGTCCACCCGCCCGGCCGAGGTGACCACCTTGAACTGGACCTTGTTCGGGTCGTTGAAGATCGCCTTGGCGATCTCGCGGACGCGGTCGATGTCGAAGCCCTCCAACGCGTTGGTCGTCGGGTCCCGGAAGCCGAACAGGAAGGTGTTCTGGTCCACGCCGGCGATCAGCTTGCCGGCGTCCTGGATCTCCTTCATGGTCGAGCGGTCCGGCATCTGGCCGGGCGCGGGCATCGGGTCGAGCGGGCGCAGGCTCTCGGTCGGGTCGCAGTCCGGCGCGGGCGCGTCCGAGGTCGACGGCGGCGCCGGGTTCTCTTCCGCGCCAACGGGTTGCGGTCGCTCCGCGGACTCGACGGTGGCCAGGTCGACCGGCCGGCCGGCGCCCGCGCACGCGGTCACGGCGAACACCAGCGATGCCAACAGCAACGCCACCCTGCTCGAACGAGCCACCCTCACCGGTACTCCCGCAGTCGGTCCCTGATCCCCATTGTCACCCCGGTCGCGGCCACCAGTGCCAGCACCGCGGCCCCCGGCACCAGGCCGGTCAACGCGCTGCTGGCCGCCCCGGTCTCCTCGACGAACTGGGTGCGGCCGTTGTTGATCGCCTTGAGCAGGTTCCCGTCCAGGTTGCTGAACTTGGCCGCCGCGCCTTCCTCGTCGCCGCCGATCGCGAGCGTGACGGCCTCCTGGTAGGAGCCGGCGTCATCCAGCTCGCGCACCTGACCGTGCAGTTCCAGCCAGTCGGCGACGTCGCGTCTCGCCTGTTCGAGCACCGCCCTGGTCTGGTCGTCGGCCGCCAGTTCCTCGGCGCGTACCAGCAGATTCTCCCGCCCGTCGCCGGACAGCTCGCCGGCAAGGCCCTTCCACTCCTCCTCGTAGCCGCCGCCGTCGCCGCGGGCCACCAGCGTCAGGGTCTCGTTGGCGCGCATCTTCAGCGCCACGATCCGCGCCTGCACCGCCAACTCCACCTGTTCGGTGCCGGAGTCGTGTCCGTCGGCCACGCTGACCGCCTCGACCACCAACGCCACCGTGCCCCAGACCAGCCCGACCAGTACCGCGATGGTGGCCGCCAACAGCCCGACGTTGAGCAGCCGGTTGGTCCGCCTGGTCAGGTACAGCTGGGTCGCGACCAGCGCGGCCAGCAGCGCGAGCACCAGCGCCGCGGTGATCCACGGGAACGACCGCGCCTGGGCCTGTTCGTCGGCCAGCCGGCGGAAGTCGATCGAGTACAGCTCCTGGGCGGCCGGCAGCAGCTTGGCGCGCATCAGCCCGGACGCCTCGCGCAGGTACGCCGCGCCGGCCGGGAAACCCTGGCGGTTGTAGGCCCGCGCGGTCTCGACCAGTCCGGTGTAGACGGGCAGTTGCTGGGACAGCTGGTCGACCTGGGCCTGTGCCTCGGGCACCCCGGCGACGTCGGCGGCCGCCTTGGCCAGGTTCGCGCCGGCCTGTGCGATGTCCAGCTCGTAGCGTTCGCGCAGGGCCTCCGGGGGGTTGCCGCCGGCGAGGAACGCGCTTGCCGCGGTCGCGTCCGCGTCCGACAGCGAGCGGTAGATCTGCTGGGAGGCCGCGGCCACCGGCTCCCGGTGCTCGATCAGGTTGTCGATCGTGTCCTGCTTCTGCTGCAGGGCGATCGCGCCGACCAGGCCGGTGAGCAACGAGAGCACGACCAGCCCGACGCCGACCACGAACAGTCGCCCCGGCGTGCTCGCGGCGGACCGGCGGGCCCGGCGCACGGCCGTGCCCGGGATCCCCCACACGCCCTTACGCGACTGAGAGATGCCCGTTTCGGGTGGTGAGACAGTCACCATCTGTGACCCCGGCGGAGTGCCCACGCTCGCAGAGTCAACACGACCGCGCACCTCATGGTGTCTGGTTCCCCCTCGCAGTTACGCCCCTGTGATGTGATCTGAACTTAGTGCAGTGACCCCAGCGGGGCCACCATTCGAGCCACTCACCCCAGCGACATCAGTCACGCTGGGTAACAGCCCCCGGCTGCCATCCGGGTCAGTCGCCGCCCTCGCCACCCTCGACAGCCTCGGCGACCTCGCGGATCCATTCGCGCGACCAGGTCAGGGTGCCGGTGCGCAGGGCGTCGACGATCTCGGTGACCCAGGACAGCTCCGCCGTGCGCAGGGCGATCCGATACTCGTCGTCCAGCAGGAACAGCCGGGGGAGGTCGGGGACGGCCACCAGTTCCGCGCGCAGCTCGGCCACCTCGGCGCGCAGCGCGTCGAGCCGGACGGTCAGCCTGGCCAACGCCTCGGCCGGGTCGAGCAGCATCATCGAGGCCAGTGCGGCCGGGAACTCGCCGAACTCCCTGCGTGGATCGGACAGCATCGCGCCGGTCCACTCGCGCAGGGCGGCCAGGCCGTCGTCGGTCAGCTCGTAGACCGTGCGCTCCGGGCGGCGCTCGGCGCGCTCGGTTTCATGCACCGCGATCAGCTCGGCCCGCAGCAGGCGGTCGATCGTCTGGTAGACGCTGTTGCGCTGGGCGACGTTGGCGATCCGGTCCTTGCCCCGCGTCTTGATCAGCTGCTGCATCCGGTACGGGTGCATCGGTTCCTCGGCCAGCAGCGCGAGCAGCACCAAGGCCAGCGGGGAACGTCGATCGGAACTCCTCGGCACGACCTCACCCTAACCACCCCTGGTCACGCAGGTCATTTTATGTATAGTCATTCTATAACCATAGGGAGGTTGGTATGCGGGCACTGATCATCGGCGGCGGCATCGCCGGATCCACAACGGCGATCGCCCTCAAACAGGTGGGGATCGACTCGACGGTCTACGAGGCCTACGACCGGACCGCCGACGGCGTCGGCGCGTTCCTCACCGTCGCGGTCAACGGGCTGGCCGCGCTGGCGCCGCTCGGGTTGACCGACCTGTTGCGCGACAAGGGTTTCGACACGCCGGCAATGGTCGCCTGGACGGGCGGCGGCCGGCGGATCGCGGAGTTCTCCTTCGGCGCCCCACTGCCCGACGGCACCGGCAACCAGACGATGACCAGGGCGGCCATCTACGGCGCGCTGCGCGACGAGGCGCTGCGCCGGGGCGTGCCGATCGAGTACGGCCGCAGGCTGGTCGCCGCGGAGTCCACCGCCGACGGCGTGCTGGCCAGGTTCGCCGACGGCACCACCGCCACCGGCGACCTGTTGATCGGCGCCGACGGACTGCACTCGGTCACCCGCCGGGCCATCGACGGCCAGGCGCCCGCGCCGAGGTACATCCCGCTGATGAACGTCGGCGGCTACGCCACCGGCGTGCGCCCGGGCACCGCGCCCGGCGTGCTGAACATGGTCTTCGGCAAGCGGTGCTTCCTCGGCCATCAACTGGCCCCGGACGGCACCGTGTGGTGGTTCGCGAACCCGCCGCAGCCGACGGAGCTCTCCGCGCGGGAGGTCGGCGCGATCACCGCCGACCAGTGGCGGGCGCGGTTACGGGACCTGTTCGCCGAGGACGTCCCCATCGCCGGGCGACTCGTCGACGGGGCCGCGCACCTGTTCACCGGCTGGAACAGCTACGACTTCCCGACAGTGCCCACCTGGCACCGCGATCGCCTGATCATCGTCGGGGACGCGGCGCACGCCACCGCGCCCTCCTCCGGCCAGGGCGCGTCGATGGCGTTCGAGGACGCGGTGACCCTCGCCAGGTGCCTGCGCGACCTGCCGGACGTGCCGGCCGCGTTCGCCGCCTACGAGCGGTTGCGCCGCGGGCGGGTGGAACGGGTGGTGGCCAGGGGAAAGCGCAACGGCGACGGCAAGGCGCTCGGCCCGGTCGGCCGGGCGCTGCTGCCACTGTTCTTCCGGCTCATGGCCATGGCGCCGGGCGGCGGGCAGAACTGGATCTTCGACCACCGGATCGACTGGGACGAACGGGTGCTCGCCGGATGATGGGGGATCCGGTGCGGCGCGGCGCGGGCGTCGTTGACCGCGCGACACCGCACCGGGCCCCATCCCGGCAGCGCGGTGCTCAGTCGCGCTGCCGGGTAGTGCAGGACCGGCACAGAACTTTCCGTGGCCAGCCCTCTGGCCGGCTGCCCCACATCGGCCACGCCACGCCCGCCAGCGTGGCGAGCAGGCAGTGCCCGCACAGGCGGCGCCGAGCGGTCATCAGTTGTATCCGCGGATGAGGTGGTCCTCGGCGGAGCGTTCGGCGCCGCCCTGCCGCTGTCCCTCCCGCGTCGGCGGGCCGCTCACCGTGGCTTCGCGTTCCCCGTTGGACTGTTCACTCATGCGGTGAGTCTGGAAACGAGAACTCGACGGTCGCTCGAGAAATGCACGAAAAGGCTGGACTTTTCCAGGCCGGCGCTATTCATTCACCCCCATTGTCGGTCCTTTGAGGACACATGAAAGTGTGACAACGTGGCGGGACTCGTAGCGGTCTAGTCGAGGGGTGGTCGAAGATCGCTGACAGTGCCCGATTCCCGGTGCTGTCGATGTCACCATGACGCGTGTCTGGTTCGTCGGGCGGAACAGCGCAGTCTGGGAGTTTCCATGCAGAATCGTCACTCTGGAGCAGAGGCCACCACAGCACTTCAGCTCACCGGACCACCGGTCTCCGAGACGACCCGCATCGTAGCGAACCAGCCGGCGGTCAGAGACCACGACTCGATCACGCTGGGGCTGCTCGGTCCGCTGTTACTCATGCGCGGCGAGCGGGTGGTCACGCCGTCGGCACCCAAGCTGCGGCAGGTGCTCTCCCTGCTCGCCGTGCAGGCCAACTCGGTGACCAGGGTGGACCAGCTGGTGGAGGAACTGTGGGAGGAATGCCCGCCGCAGAGCGCGCTGACCACCGTGCAGACCTACATCTACCAGCTGCGCAAGCTGCTCAAGCTCGATGACAAGCCGGCCGCCTACCGGGTCACCGGCGGGGCCAGCCCGGCGCTGCTGAGCCACCCCGGCGGCTACGTGCTCCAGCTCCCCGACCTGGAGACCATCGACGCGAACCAGTTCGAGCAACTGGCCAGGCGCGGCCGCCAGGAGCTGCTCGGCGTGCGGGTGGAGGCCGCGGCGGAGGCCTTCCGCGGCGCGTTGTCCCTGTGGCGCGGCGGGTTCCTCGAGGGAGTCGCGACCGGGCCACTGCTGTACTCGCACGCCACCCGGCTCGAGGAGCTGCGCCGCACGGTGCTCGCGCTGCGCATCGAGGCCGACCTGCAGCTCGGCCGGCACCAGGAGATCATCGGCGAGCTGACCAGCCTGGTGAACGCCGAGCCGACCCGCGAGGACTTCTCCGCGAAGCTGATGATCGCGCTGTACCGCAGCGGCCGGCGCGCGGACGCGCTCGGGGTCTACCAACGGATCCGCACCGCGCTGGTGGACGAGCTCGGCCTCGACCCCGCCGCCGAGCTGCGCCGGCTGCACCAGCTGATGCTGGAGGCCGACCCGGAGCTCGACCTGCCTGGCGACCCGACCGCGCCGATCGGCGCCGACGGCCGGGCCACCGCACACCCCCGCCACCCGGCGCACCCCGCCCGCCCGGCACCGGCCCAGCTGCCGGCCGAGGTCGCGGACTTCGTCGGCCGACAGGCCGAGCTGGACACCTTCACCCAGGCGCTGACCGGGCCGGACCTGCACGGTCTTCGGGTGGTCAACATCGTCGGCCGGCCGGGCATCGGCAAGAGCGCGTTCCTGGCCAAGGCCGGCCGGACGGTACGCGCCCACTTCCCCGACGGGCAGCTCTACGTCGACCTGACCGGCGGCGACGGGCGGCCGATGCCGACCAGGCAGGTGCTGGTCGCCATGCTGAAGGCGATCGGCGCGGACGAGGCGGACGTGCCGCACAACGTGGCCGAGGCCGCGCTGATGTTCCGCAGCTGGACCGCCGACCGGCGGCTGCTGGTGGTGCTCGACCGGGCGGCGTCGACCGACACCCTGCGCCACCTGGTGCCCAGCGGCTCTGGCTGCGCGCTGGTGGTGCTCAGCCGGGTGCCGGTGGACGCGCTGGCCGGTGCGCTGCGGCTGCGGTTGCCGGTGCTGTCGGTGGCCGAGTCGGTGCGCATGCTGGCCAACACCGTCGGCGAGCAGCGGGTGAGCCGGGAGCTGGACGCGGCCGAGCGGCTGGCCGAGCTGACCGACCGGCTGCCGCTGGCGCTGCGCGCGGTGGGCGCGAAGCTGGCCGGGCGGCCGGGCTGGCACCTGTCGCGGATGGTGGCCAGGATGGCCGACGAGCGCAACCGGCTGTCCGAGCTCAGCTACGCCGGTTTCGACGTCTTCGGCCAGCTGGCCGAGGCCTACCAGACGCTCACCGCCAGGCAGCGCTGGGTCTTCCGCCGCCTGGCCGCAGCCGACGGCGAGCTGCTGACCGCCAGTGAGATCGCCGAGCGGGTCAGCCTGAGCACCGCGGCCGTGCACGCCGTGCTGGATGAGCTGGTCGACGCCGACCTGGTGGAGGAGCTGGAAAGCGACGAGCCAGAACCCCGCCACCAGGTCCCGGCGCTGATCCGCCTGGTCGGCCTGTCCGGCATGCTCGGCAGCTCCTGGTGGCGCAAAACCACCGGCCAACACTCCCCCGGCTGACCCCGGCCGCCGCCCGAACGCGATGAAGGCGCCCCCGGCGTCCTTCATCGCGTTCGCCGACGGGCGCGGCGCGGGTAGGGTGTGGGTGACCGTTGTTCGCTGACTGGGGGTTTCTGGTTCCGATGCGCTGAGCACGCCTTTCCACGGCCTGTCCCTCTCGCGTTGGGAACGCTCAGCCATGTCTGGCATCACCTGCACCGGTCTGTCCTTCTCCTGGTCGGACGGCACCCCGGTGTTCACCGACCTGACCTTCACCGTCGGCGCCGGCCGGACCGGGTTGGTCGCCCCCAACGGCGCCGGCAAGTCAACGCTGCTGGCCCTGGTCGCCGGCGAGTACGCGCCGAGCGCGGGCACGGTCCTCGTCGACGGCGTGCTCGGCCACCTGCCCCAGACGCTGCCGCTGACCGGCGAGCCGACGGTGGCCGAGGTGTTGGGCATCGCCGAGGTAGTCGCCGCGCTCGCGGCCATCGAGTCCGGCGACGTGGCCGACGAGCACTTCGCCACCGTCGGCACCGACTGGGACGTCGAGGAGCGGGCGCGGGCCGAGCTGGCCCGCCTCGGCCTCGGCGAGGTCGCCCTCGACCGCACCCTCGGCACGCTCAGCGGCGGCCAGGTCGTCTCCCTCGGCCTGGCCGCCCAACTGCTGCGCCGGCCCGACGTGCTGCTGCTCGACGAGCCGACCAACAACCTCGACCGCGCCGCGCGCCACCGGCTGGCCGACGTGCTCGGCGACTGGTCGGGCTGCCTGCTGCTGGTCAGCCACGACCGGGAGCTGCTGGACCGGATGGACCGGATCGCCGAGCTGGCCGACGGGCGGCTGCGGCTGTTCGGCGGGAACTTCACCGAGTACCAGGCGGCGAAGCGGGCCCAGCGCGAGGTCGCCACGAAGAACCTGCGCACCGCCGAACAGGAGCTGAAACGGGAGCGCCGCGAACAACAACAGGCCCGCGAGCGGGCCGCCAAACGGGCCAGCACCGGCGCCAGGACCAACACCGACATCCCGCGCATCGTCAAGGGCGGCCTGGCCCGCCGCGCCCAGGAGTCCGCGGGCCGGGCCCAGGACGTGCACGCCAAGCGGGTCGAGTCGGCCCAAGCCAGGGTGGACGAGGCGGACCGGGCCGCCCGCGCGGACGCGACGATCTCGCTGACCCTGCCCAACACCGAGGTTCCGGCCGGCCGCACGGTCTTCCACGGCGAACGGATCCAGGTCAGGACCCTGTTCGCCGGCGACGGCGTCGACCTGACCATCCGCGGCCCGGAACGGATCGCGCTCACCGGCGCCAACGGCACCGGCAAGTCGACCCTGCTGCGGGTCATCGCCGGCCAACTCGGGACCACCGGCCAGACCAGCCGGGCACCCGGCCGGGTCGCCTACCTGTCCCAGCGCCTGGACCTGCTCGACCCCGACCTGGACACGCGGGCCAACCTGCGCGCGTCCGCCCCCCGGCTGCCGGTCACCGAGACGATGCACCTGCTGGCCCGGTTCCTGCTCGACGAGCGGCGCGCCCGGCTGCCGGTCGGCACGCTGTCGGGCGGCGAACGCCTGCGGGCCACGCTGCTGTGCGTGCTGCGCGCCGAGCCGGCACCCCAGCTCCTGCTGCTCGACGAGCCGACCAACAACCTCGACCTGACCAGCGTCGATCAGCTGACCTCGGCGCTTGGCGCCTACCGCGGCGCGTTCGTGGTCGTCAGCCACGACGAGCGGTTCCTGGCCGACATCGGGATCAGCCGGCGGCTACAGCTCACCGACGGCCGCCTCGAGGACCGGTAGGGGATTCCACCGGGCGTTGAGCGGCCCTCGTTTATGGCTACCTATTTTGTTGCCACAGCGGCCACTGTGGGTCGGCTGGCGAAAAGGGGAACGGCTGTGCAGTCCGAGGTTCGGGCCCCCGACGAGCGGCCCTACGGTCAGATCGCCGAGCACGACTCGGACGTCTCGGTGTTAAGCGGCGGCGGGTCGTCGCTGCGCCTCGGCGTTCGCGTGTCGCGACTGCGGCGCTGGATGTCCAGACGGCACGCCATGGTCGGCGCCGAGATCGGCGTCACCGCGAGCCTGCTCGACCAGCTGCCGATCCGCCCGGCCGTGGTGCTCGTGGTCGAGCCGGAGGTCGAGATCGCCGACGTGGTCGACCGGCTGCTCACCGCCGCGCTCGGCATGCTCGACCAGCCAGAGCCGGAGTCGGCCACGCTGACGTTGGGCATCACCAGCCCCGAGCCGGTCCGCTCCGGCACCGCGGGCGACCTCGCGCTGTACAACATGCACCGCGACACGATGCCGGAGGCGTTGGTGGAGGCGGTGACCGCCGCCCGGCGCTGCGGGCTGACCACCGTGCTCGGCAACTGTGTCCTGCTGCTGCAACGGTTCGTGCCGACCGCCGCGTCGGCGGTGGTGCACGTGCACCACGACCGGCGCCGGTCGGTGCGCGTCGACGGGCGGTGGGGGCTGACCGAGATGTCCTCGCCGGCCGACATCTTCGAGGTGCCCCCCGGCGGCGGGCCGATCCGCGAACGCCTCGCCTGGAAGCCGACCGCGCACGTGATGGCGCACGGCGGCACGCACACCGTGACCCTGCCGGCCAGCCTGCGCTACCGCTACGCCCTCGGCCGCACCACGGTCCGGCAGCTGGCCGGCATGTCCCGCGACGCCGCGACCACCGCCGGCAGACCGCTGGCACTCGACGTCGCGATGAGCGCGCACGGGCCGGTGGTACTGCGCTGCCGGCCGTCGGTCGGCTGACCTCGGTCGGCTGAGTCGGCCGAGGTCAGCCGCACGGCCGGCTGATCCGGCGTTGACGGGGCACTTGAATTCGCCCTGCTCCCGCTTCGAGGTGACTTCCAGGCACTCGGCACAACATCGAGTGGTCAGCCAAGTCCTCGGAGGTCATCGTGCCCCGCGCGCTCACCGTGGAAGACCGGAAACAACGTCACGCCAGGAAGGCGCTGGCCGCCCTGCCGACCGACTGCCGGACCGGTGACTGCGAGCACTACCAGGAGATGGTGCGGCTACGGCGCAACCTGCACGACGGCCTCGGTCCCGGACTCGCCGGGATCATGATGCGCGCCGACGTGCTCACCCAGCTCCTGACCGCCAACCAGGGCGCGGCCGAGGAGATGCTGCACGAGCTGCGCCGCGAGGCGGCCTCGTTCATGGCGGAGTTCCGCCGCATGCTCGCCGACCAGAGCCCCGTCGAGCTCGACGGCACCGGCCTGGACGACGCGCTGCGCACGCTGGGCAGGCGGATGAGCCGGGCCAGCGGCAACACGTTGCTGGTGACCACGGACGTGGCGCCGGCGGCCCTGCTGGTGGACCGGGCGGCGCAGGTGGCGGCGTTCTGGATCACCAAGGAGGCGCTCACCAACGTGGTCAAGCACGCCAAGGCCGACGCCTGCGTGATCCGGGTGTGGGTCGAGCACGGCCTGCGCGTGGAGATCAGCGACGACGGTGTCGGCGGGGCCGGTCTCGGCCGTCCCGGCGTCGGCCTGACGTCGATGGGCAGCCGGGCGGCCGAACTCGGCGGCTGGTGCGAGGTGACCGACGACGGCATCGGCGTCACGGTCAGCGCGCACCTGCCAGCACCGTCGCCAGCTGAGGAGTCCTACCGTGACAACACAGACTGAGCAGAGCGTGTCCTCGATCCGCGTCGTCATCGCCGACGACCACCCGGTCTACCTGTCTGGGCTGCGGATGCTGCTCGACCTGATCAGCGTGGTCGAGGTCGTCGGCGAGGCGCGCACCGGACCGGAGGCGCTGGCCGAGATCTACCGGCTGCGCCCGCACCTGGTGCTGATGGACGTGAACCTGCCGGGCACCAACGGCATCGAGGTGACCAAGACGCTGGCCTCGCGCTGCCCGGAGACGTCGGTGATCATGCTGTCGATGCTGGAGGACCGGGACACCTTCCTCGCCGCGATGCGCGCCGGGGCCCGGGGTTATCTGGTCAAGGGCGCGTCCTCAGAGGACATCGGGCAGGCGATCGGCACCGTGCGCCGCGGCGGGGTGGTGTTCGGCGCGGCGGTGGCGAACTGGGCGCTGGACTACCTGAACAAGCCAAGGGAGTCGGCCAAGCCGTTCCCCGAGCTGACCGACCGGGAGCTGGCGGTGCTCGAGCTGGTGGCCGACGGGCTGGGCAACGCCTCCATCGCGCGCCGGCTCGGACTGTCCATCAAGACGGTGCGCAACTACCTGTCGCGGATCTTCGCCAAGCTGCAGATCGCCGACCGGACCGAGGCAGCGGTGCAGGCAAGGCGCGCGGGACTCGGTAACTGAGCACAAAAAAAGGCCGACCGTGCGGAGGGACGACCGCACGGTCGGCGTTCTTGTTGTGGTGCCTACACCCGCGCCGATTCCTCCACAGTGGACTTGGCGGCCGGCTCCCTGCGCAGCGCCACCATCACGGTGGCCGTGAGCAGCCAGAGGAAGCCGAGGAACCGGCCGATCGGGGTGAACGCCACCAGCGGGTACACGATCGGCGACAGGGACGAGAGCAGCCCGATGGTGCCGATCACCAGGCCGGCGATGTTCAGCCACTTCGGCAGCGTCAGACCCGACGCGGCCGCCACGATCAGCAGGCCGAGACCGGCGACGTGGATCGGGCCGCCGAGCCAGAAGGTCAGCTGGTAGGACAGCTGCGCGAACGCGTCCTCGTCGACCAGGTCGGTGCCGGCGAACGCGATCGACGAGGTGGCGCTCACCATCAGGGTCACCGCGGCGGCGATGCCACCGACCAGGGCCAGCTCCGGCTTGGCGGCGGGGTTGGTGCTGCGGCGCAGGTTTCCGGCCAGCACGGCGGCGAACCACAGCAACGCCACCGCGGCCAGGATCTGCAGCCCGCCGCTGCGCTCCATGTGGGACGCACCGTCGCGCAGATGACCCGCGACCGTCGCCATGTCGTCGGTCGGCCGTGGGGAGTCGGCGCCGGACATGTCCTGCACGACCATTCCGGCCAGCCACAGCACGACGAACAACGAACCCGTCAGAATCCCCAGTTCCCGACGACGGGTTTCTTGGGTTGCGCTCATCGCGATCCTTCCCTTGACAGACACACACGGACGTGTGGCCAGCCTGGCATCGCCTGCTGACAAACGCCTCAGGCCAGGGGAGGCTTCGCGACTACTCCGGCGAGCGTAGGAGCTACTCGGCCCAACCGGGCCGGACCAGCCCGGACTCGTAGGCGAGCACCACCAGCTGCGCCCGGTCGCGGGCCGCGAGCTTGATCATGGCTCGGCTGACGTGGGTCTTGGCCGTCGCCGGGCTGACCACCAGACGCACCGCGATCTCGTCGTTGGTCAGGCCCTCGCCGACCAACGCCACCACCTCACGCTCACGCTCGGTGAGCACGTCCAGGGTGGTCGACTCGGGGGCCTTCTTCGCCCGGGTGGCGAACTCGCCGATCAGCCGGCGGGTCACCCCCGGGGAGAGCAGCGCGTCGCCGCCGGCCACCACGCGCACCGCGCGCACCAGCTCGACCGGCTCGGTGTCCTTCACCAGGAAGCCGCTCGCGCCGACGCGGATGGCCTCGAAGACGTACTCGTCCTCCTCGAAGGTGGTGAGGATGAGGATGTGCACCTCGGCCAGCGAGGTGTCGGCGGAGATCTTCCTGGTCGCCTCGAGACCGTCGAGGCCGGGCATGCGGATGTCCATCAGCATCACGTCGGGCCGGTGCTCGTAGGCGGCGGCGACCGCCTCGTTGCCGTCGGCGGCCTCGGCGACCACCTCGACGTCGGGTTGGGCGTTCAACAGCGCCCGGAACCCGGCTCGTACCAGTGCCTGGTCATCGGCCAGCACAACTCGGATCATGCCCTGTCCTCGGTTTCGGTCGCGTCGGTCGGCCCGGTCGGCAGGGTCGCGGCGACCAGGAACCCGCCACCGGGCCGAGGCCCTGCCGACAGTGTGCCGCCCAACGCCTCGGCGCGTTGGCGCATCCCCGTCAAACCGCTGCCGCTGCCCTCGACGAAGCCGGCGACGTCGCCCCGGCCGTGGTCGCGGATCTCGATCGACAGCTCGCCCTGCTGGTAGCCCAGGCGCACGGTCGCCTGGGTCGGGCCGGCGTGCCGGTAGGTGTTGGTCAGCGACTCCTGCACGATCCGCAGCGCGGCCGCGTCCACCCCGCTCGGCAGCGTGCGGGGCGTGCCGGTCCGCTCGAGGGCCACCGGCAGGCCGGCCTCCCGCATCCGCTCGAGCAGCCGGTCGAGCTGGTCGAGGCTGGCCACCGGCTGGCGGGGCGCCGAGCCGTCGACATCGCGCAGCACGCCCAGGATGGTGCGCAGCTCGACCAGCACCTCCTTGCTGGACTGCTTGATCGCCGACAGTGCCTGGCGGACCTGTTCTGGCTGCTCGTCGATCAGGTGCAGCGCCACCCCGGACTGCACGTTGATCAGCGACACGTGGTGGGCCAGCACGTCGTGCACCTCGCGGGCGATCTTGAGCCGTTCCTCGCTCGCCCGGCGCAGTCCCTGTTCCTCCAGCGTGCGCTTGGTCTGCGCGGCCCGCTCCCGGCGCGACTTGACGATCTCGGCCAGGCCGAGGATCAGCGTGCTCCAGGCGACGCCGAAGCCGATCCCGCCGAGGTCGGCGTTGTAGTGGTCACTGGTCAGGTGGGCCGTGACCAGCAACGTCGCGAACGCGGCCGCCGAGGACAGCCACGCCACCAGCCGCGGCCCGAGCAGCACCGCGTTGAACGCGGCCACGATCGGCGAGACGAACACCGGACCGAGCGGATAGTGGAGCAGCAGGTAACACAGCGTGATCAGGACCGTGCCGAGCAACGTGAGCAGCGGCCAGCGCCTGCGCCACAGCAACACCGCGGGCCCGGCGAGCAGCAAGGCGGTCGAGCCGAGGTTGAGCAGGTGCAGCTCCTCCTGCACGGCCGCGAGCGGAAACGAGCCCGCGTACTGGAGAAACGCGATCGGGATGGCCATGGCGAACGGCGGCAACCCGTAGAGGGCAGGCCCCCGCGGGCCGCGCTCCGGCGCCGCTGTCTGCATGCCACGAAGGTAGAGCAGCCGGCCGGGACCTGACCTCCTGGCTCGATCAGGACCCGACCCCGACGGGGTTCACGTACGCCCCCGGGAGCAGGCGCGGCGGTCGGTCGTCGCCGGTCAGGGTAGGCCGGGTTCAGTCGCGGGTGCGACGACGAAATCGCTGCTGGGGAGGAGATTGGTAGTCATGAACGAGCCAAGCGAGCGGAAGCGGTCGGATATGTCCCTCCGCGCTTCGGACGCCGAGCGGGAGCGGGTCGCCAGACTGGTGAGCGACGCCGCCGGCGAGGGCCGACTGACCCTCGCCGAGGCTGACGAGCGCATGAACCTGATCTACGCCACCACCTACCGCCACGAGCTGGCGGCGTTCGTGGCCGACCTGCCGGCCGAGCCGGTGGCCTCGGCGACCCCCGCCAGGCGCTTCGCCGGCCAGCCGAAGCGGCTGCGGGTGCACGCGACGATCGCCGCGGTGCTGTCGGTGATGCTGATCGTGCGCTGGGTCGCCTCCGGGGTGCCGTTCTTCTGGCCGGCCGGGCCGATGCTGCTGCTGTGGGGCAGCTTCTTCGTGCACGCCGCGGTCCTGCGTCGAGGTGTTCGTCAGTGGGGGCCACCACCCTGGGGGGTTGAACGGTGATGCGGAACGGAACGGGAACGAGCATGATCAAGCCGCTGCACGGCGTCCCCCGCAAGGTCTGGCAGATCACGCACATCGTGAGCGCGGTCGGCTGGCTGGGTATCGAGGTGTGTGTCCTCGGGCTGACCGCCATCGGCCTCGGCGCCGAGGATCCCGCCACGGTGCGTACCGCGCACGACGCGGCCGTGCTGATCGCGGACACGTTCTTCCTGCCGGCCACGCTGTTGATGCTGCTCAGCGGGCTGGTGCTCGGCCTTGGTACCAAGTGGGGCCTGTTCAGGTACTACTGGGTGACGGTCAAGCTCGCGATCGGCTGCGCGTTGCTGGTCGCCGGCTCCTACACCCTCGAGGCGACGATGCGCGAGACGGCCGACCTTGCCGAGGCCGGCGACCTGACCAGCGGCGAGGGCGCCAGCCTGCTCGGCATGCTCGGGGTGATCGCGGGCATCACGTTGTTCGCCGCGGTGCTGTCGGTCACCAAGCCGTGGGGCCGGATCCCGTGGCGCGGCGCGAAGAACACCCGACCTGCCAGGCAAACCGTTACCCAGGAGTCGTGATGACCACCGTTTCCCAGGAGACGATCACCGGCCTCGCGGCGCGCGCGGACGGCGTGACCAAGGCCTACGGCACCGGCGCGGCCACCGTGACCGCGCTGGACGAGATCAGTGTGGACATCCAACGTGGACGGTTCACCGCGATCATGGGGCCCTCCGGCTCCGGCAAGTCGACCCTGATGCACTGCCTGGCCGGACTGGACACAGTGGACGCCGGCGAGGTGTGGATCGGCGAGACCCCGCTGACCGGCCTGAACGACAAGGGCCTCGCCGACCTGCGGCGCAACCGGGTCGGGTTCGTCTTCCAGCAGTTCAACCTGCTGCCGACGCTGACCGCCGAGGAGAACATCACGCTGCCGCTGGCGATCGCGAACCGCAAGCCGGACCCGGCGTGGTTCGAGACCGTGGTCGACGCGGTGGGCCTGGCCGACCGGCTGACCCACCGGCCGAGCGAGCTGTCCGGCGGCCAGCAGCAGCGGGTGGCCTGCGCCAGGGCGTTGCTGCCCAAGCCGGACGTGATCTTCGCCGACGAGCCGACCGGCAACCTGGACTCCCGCTCCAGCAACGAGATCCTCGGCTTCCTGCGCCGCTCGGTCGAGGACTTCCACCAGACGATCGTGATGGTCACCCACGACGCGAACGCCGCCGCGTACGCCGACCGAGTGATCTTCCTGCTCGACGGCCGGATGGTGCACGAGCTGCACGACCCGGACGCCGAGGCCGTGCTGGACACCATGAAGGCGTTGGACACGTTCCCCGAGTCGAGGTAAGTCATGCTGAAGGCGACCCTGAAAGGCCTGCTGGCCCGCAAGCTTCGGTTGATGCTGGCCGGTCTCGCGGTCGTGCTCGGCGTGACCGCCGTGTCCGCGGCGATGGTCACCACCGCCACCATCGGCAGTGGTTTCGACTCGATCTTCCAGACCACGACGTCCGATGTGGACGTCTCGGTCTCGGCCGCGCCCAACGTCGGCGGTGAGGCCACGTTCACCCCGCCGGTCGAGGCGTCGGTCGTGGAGCGGTTGCGCGCGGTCGACGGCGCGGCCGAGGTCACCGGCGAGGTGGCCGCCGACGGCGCGCGGCCGGTCGGCCAGGACGGCAAGGTGATCAGCGTCCAGGGCCCGCCGAGGCTCGGCGTGGCCTGGCAGGGCGAGACCGGCATGGTGCGCCTGCGCGACGGCCGGGGCCCGAGCGCCGACGACGAGGTCGCGATCAACGCCGGTCTGGCCGAGCAGGGCGGTTTCCAGGTCGGCGGCACGATCGACGTGCTGACCCTGGAGCCTCGGCAGACGTTCAAGGTCGTCGGGATCTACGGCTTCAGCAACGGTCTCGGCACCATGGGCGGCAGCACCGAGGTGGCGTTCACCGAGCCGGTTGCCCAGCGGCTGATCCTCGGTGGGTCCGATGTGTACTCGTCGGTGACGCTGACCGCGGCCGACGGCGTGACCGACGAGGCGCTGCGCGACGAGGTGGCCGGCGTGCTCGGCGAGGCCTACCAGGTGCGCACCGGCGACGAGCTGGCCGCACAGACCGCGGCCGACGGGCGGGCGTTCCTGGACATCGTGCGGATGGTGCTGCTCGCGTTCTCCGGGTTGTCGTTGCTGGTGGGGATCTTCCTGATCCTCAACACGTTCTCGATCCTGGTGGCGCAGCGCACCGGGGAGCTGGCGCTGGTCGCCGCACTCGGCGCGCGGCGCCGGCAGATCGTCGGTTCGGTGCTGGTGGAGGCCGCGCTGGTCGGGGTGGCCGCGTCGGCGGTCGGCATCGGGCTCGGGATCGCGGTGTCGACCGGGCTGAAGGCGGTGATGGAGGCGCAGAGCGGGGCGCAGCTGCCGGTCGGCCTGATCGTGCCGGTGCCGGAGCTGTTGCTGGCCTTCGGCGTCGGTGTCCTGGTGACGCTGATCGCCGCGCTCGTGCCCGCACTGCGGGCCTCCCGCATCCCCCCGGTGGCCGCGATGCGCGCGTCCGCGGCCGAACAGCGTTCCCTGACCAGGATCACCGTCGCCGGCGCGATCCCCGCGGTACTCGGCGTCGCCGGCATCGTCGCGGCGGTGACCGATGTGGTCGGCGACTTCCGCTGGGCCGCGCTCGCCGGTGGCGTCGTGCTCGGCCTGCTCGGCTTGGCGCTACTGACCCCGGCGGCCAGCAAGGTCCTGCTGCCGGCCGTCGGCCGCCTGCTGAGCTGGTCCACCCCCGGTCGCCTCGGCCGCCTCAACGCCGCCCGCAACCCCCGACGAACCGCGATCACCGTGGCCACCCTGGTAGTGACCCTCGGCCTGGTGGGCGGCGTGGGCGTGGTCGCCGAGTCCCTCCGCCGCGACGTGTCCTCCCTGGTCGCCACCGACCTGTCCGCCGACCTGGTGATCTCCGGCGACGGCGTGAGCGCCCGGGCCGGCGGCGGCTCCGGCGGCCCACCAACGGCGGCCGACGGCCGGATCATGCCGACGTTCGAACCGTCCGTGGTCGAGAAGGCGTCGACCCTGCCGGGCGTGGCGACCGCGACCGCCCAGTACGTCGACACGGTCGAGATCGACGGCCGCGAGCCGGGCCAGAGCCCGGCCAACGCCGGCGACCTGTCCCGGCTGGAATCCGTGCTCGGCCTGAAGACGGTCGACGGCACGCTGCGGGTCGACGACGTGGACGAGGTCGTGCTCGACACGGACACGTTGGCCACCCAGGGTTTGGCCGTCGGCGGAACGGTCCGGCTGTCGACCCAGCGGGGTGGCTGGCAGGACTACCGGATCGTCGGCAGCTACGAGCCGAACTTCCTGCTGACCGGCCCGGTGCTGTCGACGAAGGCGGCGACCGAGCGGTTCGTCTCGGCGCTGCCGGCGCTCGGGTATGTCGAGCTGTCCCCGGACGCGGACGTCGCCGCGGTGAAGGCCGAGGTGACGGCGCTGGTGGCGAAGAACCCGGAGGTCACCGTCGCCGACCAGACCCAGCTGGCGGCCGACGCGTCGAGCAGGTTCGACATCGCCGAGATCATGCTGTACGTGCTGTTGGGGCTGTCGGTGGTGATCGGGATCCTGGGGATCATCAACACCATGGCACTGTCCATTTTGGAGCGAACGCGGGAGTTGGGCCTGCTCCGCGCGATCGGCATGCGGCGTTCGCACATGGTGCACATGGTGGTGGCGGAGTCCCTGGTGATGTCGGTGTTCGGCGGGTTGCTCGGCCTGGCGTTCGGCGGCCTGGCCGGCGCGGCGTTCGTGTCGGTGGCCGGACTGGCGGAGCTGGCCGTGCCGTGGACCTCACTGGCCCTGTTCCTCGGCCTGGCGGTCGTCGCCGGCCTGGTAGCCGCCCTGGCCCCCTCCACCCGAGCGGCGAAGGTCAACGTCCTGGCAGCCATCGCCTACGAGTAGTTGAGCCCTCGAACTGCCTGCCGCTGGCACTCCACTCCGCACCGAGCTACACTGAATCACACAGGACGATATTGATTCAGTCCGGCGAGGGGTGGTTACGATGACGATCGGCGTCGGCGCGCTGATTGAACGAGCCCGGGTCGCCGCAGGCCTCAGCCAACGTGCCCTCGCGGACGCGACCGGCATCTCGCAGCCCACCCTGTCGCGGATCATCTCCGGAGACAGGCCAGCGAAGATGCCGGAGGTGGTGGCGATCGCATGGGCAACCGGACATACAGTCGCCCAACTCACCGGGACCGGGTCGGTAGCCACCCGAACGCAGTACGCGGCACGAGCGACCAACGACGCCGACATGGATCACATGCGGGCCGCACTGCTGCATTTCGTGGAACTGAATGACTACCTGGACGACCAGGCCATCCCCGCCGCGATCTGATACGGGTGGTCCGATGAACGCCGAGACCGAAGGCCGTACCGCCGCCGCCAGGTTCCGCCAGGAGCACCACTTGGGCATACAGCCATTGGGTGACCTGGTAGCGGTCATCGAACAGACGACCGTGATCGACGTGGCCATTCTCGACGCCGGACCGGATGAGCACGGCCTGACAACACGGGATCCTGCGCGTGACGCCGTCTTCATAGGCGTCGCGCGCACACGAAACCCGATGCGACAGCGCAGCACACTCGCCCACGAACTCGGCCACGTACTGTTCAAGGACTGGACAGGCGATGGCGCGAGCAGCCCCAGCGACCGAACTCTTCCAGAGATTCGTGCCGACGCCTTCGCGCGCCACCTACTCGCGCCGACCGAAGGCCTGCGTGAATTCCTCGGGGAGCGAAAACTGGTGACCCAATCCACCGTCTCCGAGGTAGTTCAGCGATTTCTGATATCGCCAAAAATTGCGGCCATTGCGCTCAATCAAGCGAAATATATCAGCGACAAGACCAAATTCGAATTGATGACACTGACCGCGCCAAAATTGGCTGTCCGGTTCGGATGGATCGACCAGTACCGCGCATTGCAGGCAGACTCCTCTCAGCAGAGGGCACCACAACGGCTACTCGCCCGCGCAATCAAGGCTTACGAAGAGAATGTACTGTCCGCGCAGGCAATCGCCACCTTGCGCGGCATCCCACTGGCGGACGCCGAGGCGGACCTACGCAAGGCAGGCATTACGCCCGCCCAGGACACGATCACGTGGACTGACCCCGCCGAACTGCCTGACGTGCATGTGGACCTGACGGCCTTGGACGAGACCCTCGGCTCGCCGGACAATGGTGGCCACCACACAGCGGAGGAAAACGAGGCGGAATGAGTCACCGGCCGATCATCGACGCCGGACCGGGCCTAAATTTCCTCTCCATCAACAAGGAGCGTCTCCTTATTGGCATTATGGGGCAGCTCAGTGCCCCGGAGACCGTGCAAACCGAGGTGTTTCGCAAGTCCCGACAAGACGAACGCTTCCGCGCTGCCGCTGTGGTCTGGCGAAAATTGACACCCACCTGGATGCAGGTGCTCTCCGATGACCAGACACCCGAACTCGCCGCTGTAGTCCATCGGATCACCCGGCAATCCATGGAACAACGACTGAAATGTCCGAAGGACCTCGGCGAGACCATGGTCATCGCACACGCAGTCGTCGCTGCCGAAGCAGGTGAAACCGTTACCGTTCTCATCGACGATGGCGCAGGAGCGCGAACTGCCACCGCTGAAATCAACCGGCTACAACGACTTCATGCCAGCGGTCGCGCCGTTGGGGCGATCAGGCTGGTGAACACGCTGACAATTCTGGCGCGCGCGGCAGGCGGGCAGCACATCCCCGACAGGCCCACGATGCGCACCATCTACACCCGCCTACGCGGCCTCGATGACGGCCTGCCGCCGATCGAGAGAACCACCCTCCTCGGATCTCCGCACTGGTCCTGAGAGTGACGACCTCCGGATCAGGTCGGCGAGGTATCTACCGGTCGACCGCGCGCCATCGCTACTCTGACGCCCCGTGGCTCGAGGCCCCCAGCCAAGTTTCCGAGCAGAACTGGACATGCGTTGAGTGAGTATCAGTACTACGAGTTCCTGGCGATCGACCGGCCGCTGGACGATGCCGAGCAGGCCGAGATCCGGTCGCTGTCCACGCGGGCGAGGATCACCGCCACCAGCTTCGTGAACGAGTACCAGTGGGGCGACTTCCACGGCGACCCGAGCCAGCTGATGGCGCGTTACTACGACGCGCACCTGTACTTCGCCAACTGGGGCACTCACCGGGTGATGTTCCGCCTGCCAAGCGACCTGCTCGACCCGGATGTCGTCGCGGACTACTGCGTCGACGACCAGCTGAACGCCTGGGTCGCCAACGAGTTCGTCGTGCTCGAACTCACCAGCGAGGACGACTCCGGTGAGTCCGAGTTCGACTACGACGGCGAGGCGGTGCTGTCGGCGATCGTCGGGGTCCGGGCCGAGCTCGCCGCCGGCGATCTCCGGCCGCTCTACCTGGCCTGGCTGGCCGCCTACGGCGCGTGGGAACGCGACGAGGACATCTTCGCCCGCGACGCCGACGACGATGTCGAGCCACCGGTGCCGGCTGGGCTCGGCACGCTCACCGCGCCGCAGCGGGCGCTGGCCGACTTCCTACGCCTGGACGGCGACCTACTCGCGGTCGCGGCGCAGGCCTCGCCGCCGTTGACCGAGATCGCCGACGACGTCGCCGCCTGGGTGGCCCTGCTGCCGGTTGCCGAGAAGGACCGGCTGCTGGCGCGGGTGGTGCAGGGCGAGGCCGCGCGGGTGCGGATGGACCTGCTGCGCCGCTTCCGCGGCGACACCGGCCCGGCCGACACCGGCCCAACTCGCCGGACCGTCGCCGACCTGCTCGACAGCGCGGCCCGCCAACGAAACGACCGCGTCCCGCTCGCCTGACCACGAGGAGTTCACAAAGGACGGTGGTTCGCGCACGCGCCGTCCTCGTCGCAGGATTCCTCGCCCGCGATACACAGGCAGCATCGACAACTCGGTTCCCAGACAAGCGCCAGCGGCGTAACGCGACTGAACCGTCGCCGAGCTGTCTCCACGGACTGGTGGACGGCGAACATGTGCCGCCCGTCAGCTTCCCGACGAAAAGTGACGACTTGTTGCCCTACGACGAATACCTCCGGCGATTGCCACACATGAGCATGTCCGCCGGCATGCTCATCCGCGACGGCTCGAAGGCCAAGACCGCCGGGGCATCACCAGCATGCAGCCGCTTCAGCTCGGGCAAGACACCAACTCCCGGACGATCCGGACGAACTGGGACACCAGTGGGTTGCTGGTGCCCTGCGGCCAGGCGAGCGCGATCCGCAACGGTTCGACGTCGGTGATCGGTCGCCAGGTCAGGTCGGGGTGGTCGTAGAAGGTGCCCATCGACTCCGGGGCAATGCATACGGCGTCGGTGGCGGCCACCTGGTCGAGCATCTCCTCGACGTTGTCGTTCACCGGACCCCAGACGGGTGTCGAACCGTCCGGCCGTGGGTTGACCGCCCACCAGTCGACCCAGGCGGCCGGCGCCACCCTGGTCCACGCCAGCGGCGCGGCGTTCAGGTCGATGATGCTCACCTTCTCCTGCTGGGCCAACGGATGTGAGCGCGCCATGCCGGCGAACCGGGCCTCGGTGCCGACCGTCTCCGTGTGCTGTCCCTCGGTGTCCGCTGGCAGCCAGACGAACGCGACATCAACCAGCCCTTCCCGCAACGCGAGTGCCTCGCCACCCCAGTCGAACCGTTTCGGTGCGACAGTCGCATGTGGATTACGTGTGGCCAGCACCGCGCGCGCCCGTCGGGCGAGCGCACCACCGCCGGTGGCCACGAACCCGACTCGCAGCACCTGCCCGGCCTCGGCCGCCGTGGCCCGCACCTGTCGCACGGTGTCCTGCCAGTCGGCCAGCTGGCGGCGCGCCGCCTCGAGCAGCACCTCGCCGGCGGCCGTGAGCCGGACCTCCGTGCTGGAGCGGGTGAACAACTTCGCGCCGAATCGGGTCTCCAGTTGTTTTATCTGCCGGCTCAGCGAGGGCTGCGCCACGAACACCGCCTGCGCGGCCTGCGTGAAACTCCGATGCTCGGCCACCGCGATGAAGTACCGCAGCACCCTGCTGTCGACATCCATGCCGGACCTCCCAGCTATGCCTTGAAGGTATGGCCGCTGGTATTGGACCGCTGTGAGGTCCGCTGGTTGCCTGGCTCGTATGACAAGAAGAACGGTGAGTCGGGGCACCCTGCTGCGGGGCGCGGGACTGGGCGCGGCCGGGGTGCTGGCCACCTCGTTGAGCGCCGGCACCGCACAGGCCGAAGGCCGGGAGCACCCCAACATCGCGCTCATCCGCCAGTACTACGTGGCCTACGGCGCGGGCGACCTGACCGCGCTGCGCCGGTTTTTCGCGCCCGACATCCGCTGGACGATCCCCGGCCACCACCCGCTCGCCGGCACGAAGGTCGGTGTCGAGGAGGTGCTGGCGTTCTTCACGCAGCTCGGTCGCGCCGGGTTCCGCGCCGAGCTGTTCGCGCTGGCCGCCGACGGCGACTGGGTGATCGACCTGCACCGAGGCTGGAGCACCACGCCCGAGGGGCTGGACCTCACCTGGGTGCTGGCGTTCCGCATCCGCGGCCGAAAGATCGTCGAGGCGATCAACTTCGCGGGAGACCAGCACGCGGCGGACTCGTACTTCTGGCGCCAGTTCCCACTGGCTCCCCTGCCCGGCCGATTCGACTAAGGAGACCCCGATGAACAAGCCATCCCGCCGTACGGTGCTCACGGCCGGCGCGCTCGGCGCGGCAGCGACCGTCACCACCGCGGCGACCGCGGCCGCCGAACCAGCCGAGCGCCGGGGCCGGTTCGCCGGCAAGGTCGTGCTGATCACCGGGGCCACCTCGGGCATCGGTGAGGCCACCGCGCGCGCGTTCGCCTCGGCGGGCGCGAAGGTGTTCTTCTGCGGTCGCCGCGAGCGGCTCGGCAACCAGGTCGCGGCGAGCATCCGCGCGGCGGGCGGCGAGGCGACCTACCGGCGCGCGGACGTCCGCGACGAGAACGAGGTCCGCGACCTGGTCGACGCGGCCGTGCGCAGGTACGGCCGGCTGGACATCGCCGTCAACAACGCCGGTATCGAGTCGCCGCGCGCTGTCCGCCTGCACGAGCAGACGCTCGCCGACCTGGAAGCCGTGTGGCGCACCAATGTCGGCGGCGTCTTCCTCGGCATGAAGTACGAGATTCCCAGGATGCTCGCGCAGGGCGGCGGCGTGATCGTGAACACCGCGTCGATGTCGGCCGAGGTCGGGTTCCTGACGATCGCGCCGTACAACGCCAGCAAGCACGCCGTGGCGTCGCTCACGAAGGTCGCCGGGCTCGAGTACGCGGCGGACAACGTCCGGGTGAACGCGTTCGCGCCGGGCGCGGTGGACACCCCGATGTTGCGCCGCGCCGCCGAGGCGTTCGGCATGACCTACGAGCAGATCGCGCAGGACTACCCGATCAAGCGGATCGTCGCGGCCGAGGAGATGGCGACCATCGTCATGTTCCTCGCCTCGGCCGACTCCAGCGCCGTGGTCGGCCACGACCTCGACGCGACCGGCGGCTATCTGGCGGGCTGAGCCGCATCACTGGGGACCGGTCCCGGTTTCCCCATCCTATGATCGCGTGGTGATCGTGTCGGCATGTCAGGGAGCGTGAGACATGAGCCGAACGCGGCGCGCGGTCGCCGGGTACGCGTTGGAAGCCGGCTTCGGACGGGTCGTGCGGGTGCACCGGCACATGCGCGACTCGGGTCTTCTTGGCGTCCTCGTCAGCGTCACGGTGCTGGCCATCTTTGCCGCGGCGATCGCGGTGTTCGCGTTCGTGCTCAACGAGTCGCCGCTGTGGCGGTTGCCGGTTCTCGGGTTGGCAGGGCTGGTCGGGGTGACGGCCGCGACCTGGTTCTGGGGTCCGACTCCGGACCCGGACCGGCGGCGCTGGTTCGTGATCGCCGAGCACGGCCTGCTGGTGTGGTCACCCGGTTCGGACACCCCGTCGGCGGCCGTGCGCTGGGACGACCTGCGGGTCGACTGGTCCGAGCGTGTGCCCCAACTCACCTGGGAGGACGGCGGGCAGCGGCACACGCTCGGGCTGACCGGGGTGTCGGGCCGAGGCGATCTGATCCAGGCGGTGGCGCGGTCCGGCCGGGTCGGGCGCTGGACCCCGGGCCGGCTAGCGCGCACAGCCACCGCGGCCATCGCGACCGCGGCCGTGGTGTGGTTCGCGGCGGTGCCGGTCGTGCTCGACCTGGTTCTCGGGGAGCGCCCCGATGACATCACCAACTTCGGCCAGGTGTGCGCCGGGGAGCGCGACTTCGGCCGGGCCGCGGCGTACGAGGGTCGCGGGCCGCATCCCATCGCCGTCTACAGCGACCACTCCTATCCCGAATACAGCGACGGTGCCGTCACCGACGCCAAGGGCTGGCCGCTGGCCGACACCGTGCAGCTCGTCGGCTGCGTTCGCCAGATCGGCAAGGCCACGCCGGACTCACTCGTCTCGTGTCCCTACGAGGGTGGCTACACGATGACCGTCTACCAGGGCCGCTATCAGGTGGAGATCTACGAGGCCCGCACCGGCCGCCCGGTGTCCTCCTTCACCATCGACGGGTCCACCGACACCGACTGCGCTGCCATGATCTACGTCCTTCCCGACGACCACTCCGAACAGAGCTACGACACCTCGCCCGACGAGGCGAGCTACGCCAAGCGGCTCGCCTCACTGGTCAACGACGAGGCGAGCTGACTCAGCGCGACTGCCCTGAATGCCCCATTCAGGACGGTGAACGTCGCCAATGCCTCATTCAGGGCATCGCGGCCGGGGCCGGGCAGACGAAAGGCCGCCTTCGTCACTCCCCAGACGAAGGCGGCCCTCCTCCCCCCTCAGGCCGGAGACCGCTCCCACTCTCCCCAAAGTGGAGGCGGTCTTCGTTGCCCCCCACGTGTAAAGAGCACGGCCGCCCTCGCTGGATACGAGGGCGGCCGATTTTTTTCCAACGGGCTACGCGGCCTCCTCCGGCCACGCGTAGTCCGCCAGCCCGGACACCGACTCCATGAACGCCATCAGCGCGGCCACGTCGTGGTCGCCGAGCCCTCGGTTCTGCGCCGCAGTCAGCCAGTCGTAGCTGGTGGCGGTCGTGGGCATGGGCACCCCGAGGCGCTGGGTCTCGGCCAGCACCAGCCCGAGGTCCTTGCGCATCAGCTTGAGCCGGAAGTCCGGCTTCTCGAACGCACGTCTCGCAATGACGCCCGCCTTGAACTTCATCATCGGGCTGCTGTACCCGCCGGCGGCGATCAGCTTGATCAGCGCCCTGCGGTCCAGGCCCGCCCGCTCGCCGAAGGCGATGGCCTCGACCAACGCCTGCATCTGAACCCCCATCAGCAGGTTCAGCGCCAGCTTGGCGGTCGCGCCCATGCCGCCCTGCCCGAGGTGCACGACCTCCTTGGCCAGCGGCTCGATCACCGGCTCCAGCGCCTCGACGTCCTCGCGGGTGCCGCCGATCATGAAGCGCAGCTCACCGTCCTTGGCGTGCTGGGCGTTGCCGAGGACACACGCGTCCAGGCCGCGGTGCCCGGTCGCGGCCAGGCGAGCCTGCTGGCTCACCGCGAAGTCCGGGGCCACGGTCGACAGGTCGGCCACGATCGCGCCCTCGGGCAGCCCCTCGACCACCCCGTGCTCGCCGAACAGCAACTGCTCGACGACCTCGCTGGTGGCCAGGGAGAGGAACACCACGTCGGCGCCCTGCGCGGCAGCGGCGGGCGTGGTGGCCAGCACCGCGCCCTCCTCGGCCAGGGCCTCGCCCCGCGAACGGGTGCGGTTGTAGACCGTGACGTTCGCCCCGGACGCGAGCAGGCGGGAGACCATGCCCCCACCCATCGCGCCGAGGCCGACGAACGCGATCTTGGCCGCCATCAGCTTGCTTTCGCTTCCGGGATCGCCACGCCGACCGGCGGTGCCGCACCGACCGGCGGCTTGGGCTCCTCGACGATCCCCAGCTCGAACAGGATCCTCGGGAAGTCGTCGCTGATCCAGGACTCGATGACCTTCCCGTTGCGCACCCGGTGCAGGTCGACGCCCTCGACGACGAACGTGCGGCCGGTCGGCGGCATCCACATCAGCGGCCCGGTGTGCGTGCCGGTGGTGCGGAACCGCAGGCCGACCAGCTCGCCGGCGGCGAACATGTCCTGGATGCCACAGGTGAAGTCCGGGAAGGCCCGCTTCCAGAACTCGGTGGCCATCTTGAACGCGATCGGCCCCTTCGGCAGCTCGAGGCCGGCGGTGTGCACCTCGTAGTCGTCCGCGAAAACGTCGTTGATGAATCCGAGGTTACCCTTGTTTAGCCCTTCTTCGGTCGCGAAACGGACCAGTTCGATGTTCTCTTCGGACATCTGCGACCTCCGCGCGCTGAACAGCCGAATACACAGTCCAGTCCACAGTCGCATGGGCATATCCCTAAGCAACCCGACTGCTGTCCCACCTGTTGGTGACAAGTTCCCGGACCATCTGGGTGGGGATCCGTATAAATTGTTCAGTTGAAATACTTGTATTCCGTTGACGGAGGCGCAGATGCAGACGACCCAGGTGTACGCCGTCAACCGGCAGCAGACCGACTGTCTCGAAGTCCGCCAGAGGGACCTCGAGGCGCCGCCCGCCGGTCACGCGCGGGTCCGGGTCGAGGCGGCCGGTGTCTCCTATGGCGACGTGCTCTTCCAACGCGGCGTGGTCCCCGGTGGACCGAAGCCGCCGTACACCCCCGGCTGTGACCTGGTCGGCGTGGTCGAGTCGGTCGGCGCTGGCGTGACCGGGCTCGAGGTCGGCCAGCGGGTCGCGGCGCTGGTGGTGTCCGGCGGCTACGCCTCGGCCATCAACCTGCCGGCCGCGCGGCTGGTGCCGGTGGCCGACGGCGTCGACCCGATCAAGGTCGCGGCCGTGTCGCTCAACTACTTCATCGCCCACCAGATGCTGCACCGGGTGGCGCAGGTCACCTCCGGGCAGCGGATCCTGGTGCACGGCGCGTCCGGCGGTGTCGGCCTGGCGTTCCTGCAGCTCGCCGAGCACATCGGCGGGGTGACCGTGTTCGGCACGGCGTCCGCGGCGAACCTGTCGCTGCTGCGCCGGCACGGCGCGATCGCCATCGACTACCGCAACCAGGACTTCGCCAACATCGTGCGCGGCACGATCGACGACGACGGCTCGATCAACGCCACCACGGCCTACCACCGGAACGGCACCGTGGACGCCGCGTTCGACGCGGTCGGCGGCCCGCACTTCTGGCGGTCCTACAGCGTGCTGCGGCGCGGCGGCCGGCTGGTCGCCTACGGGCAGAACGACGTGCTGCGGGACGGCAAGCCGAAGATGGCCATCGGCGCGGTCGGGTTCCTCGGTGGACTGGTGCTGCCGAAGCTGCGCCCGGACGGCCGCCGGACCGGTTTCTACAACGCCTGGTCGCTGGAGAAGTCGCAGCCGCAGGCCTACCGGGAGGACCTGGCCGAGGTGCTCAACCTGCTCGCCGCCGACAAGATCGCCCCCCGCGAGATCAGCACCCTCCCGCTGACCGAGGCCCCCGAGGCGCTGGCCCGCGCCGAGCGCGGCGTAACCGGCAAACTGGTCCTCGACTGCCGCTGACAAACGCAGCGAAGGGTCCCTTCGCTGCGCCCACCGCAGTGAAGGGACCCTTCGCTCCCTCACCCGCGCGGTGATGCCGGCCCGACATTTGTTCGGGCCGGCATCGTTCGTCTGGTCAACGGCTACTCGAAAATCGGTGGAACCGGGTAACTTGCCCAGCCCACCGGGACGGTCGCCTCATGCATCTGGGACCCCACGCAACGCATTCTTTTCGATAAGAAGCCGCGCTGTCGAAGTTGGAGAATGGCATGCACCGATCACTCATCGTCGCTCGAATCATGCCCGACTCACAGGACAAGGTCGCGCAGATCTGGGCTGACTCCGACGCGACGGAGCTGCCGAGGATCGCGGGGGTCGAGCACCGTTCCCTGTGGACTCTCGGGGATGTCTACATCCAGCTGTTGGAGACGGCCGAGCCCGGCCAGGAGACGATCAACCGCATCAAGGGACACCCTGAGTTCGTCGGGATCTCCGAGAAGCTCAGCGAGTTCATCTCCCCGTACCTGTCGACCTGGCGTTCGCCGAAGGATGCCCAGGCTCATTGCTTCTACAACTACGAGAAATAAGGAGCCAACGCAATGGCGAACGTGTCGTTCGACGACGTCGAGTCGATCCTGGTCAAGAAGGTTGGCCTGGCGCCACAGACGCTGGCCGACGCTCCGGCGAACACGCTGGAGGACCTCGGCCTCGACTCGCTGGCGGTCCTCGAGTTGCAGATTGTGATCACCAAGCAGTACGGGGTCGAGATTCCCGACGAGAGCGGCAGCCTCAACGTCGGCGAGATCGTCGAGTTCATCAACAACGCCAACGAGCAGGCAGCGTAAAGGGGAATATCGACATGGCTGGGCACACCGACAACCAGATCCGTATCGAAGCACCGTTCCAGCTCGTCTGGGACATCACCAACGACGTGCCGAACTGGCCGGACCTGTTCACCGAGTACGCCGGCACCGAGGTGGTCAGCCAGGACGGTGACACGATCACCTTCCGGCTCACCATGTACCCGGACGACAACGGCCAGGTGTGGAGCTGGGTCAGCGAGCGCACGAAGTTCCTCGACGAGAAGCGCACCAGGTCCCACCGCATCGAGACCGGCCCGTTCGAGTTCATGATCCTCGAGTGGTTCTACGAGGAGGTCGAGGGCGGCGTCATCCTGCGCTGGGTGCAGGACTTCCACATGAAGGACACCGCTCCGGTGGACGACGAGTGGATGGTCAACAACATCAACAAGAACTCCAAGGTGCAGCAGCAGGTCATCAAGGACAAGATCGAGAAGATCTACCACTCGCGGCGGGCGACCGACCAGCGGACGGTGTCGCTGCACGACTGCCCGCAGGACCACCGGCGGGGCGGCACGATCCAGACGCTGCTCTCCCCGCGCACGGTCGGCTCCACCTCGGGCTTCATGGGCGGCGCGACGCTCGCCCCCGGTGAGGCCATCGCCGAGCACTACCACCCCTACAGCGAGGAGTTCGTCTTCTGCATCCGGGGTGAGCTCGAGGCCGACATCGACGGCGAGGCCGTCTCCGTGCCGGCCGGCACGGCGATCATGGTGCCCAAGGAGACCCGTCACCGGCTGCGCAACGTCGGCGGTGGCGAGGTCTTCGCGGTCTTCCACCTCGGCCCGCTCGCGCCCCGGCCAGAGCTCGGGCACGTGGACACCGAGACCCGCGAGGAAGCCGCCGAGATCGCCGCGAAGATCCTGGCGTCGAGGGAGAAGAAAGCCGCATGAGCGGGAAACACAAACACAGGAGCGGGAGCGACGGAGCGGACGCCGTCTGGACTGACGAGCGCGCGCAGGCGCGCCAGCGCCGAGCACGTGAGGAGGGAAGACGGCGTCTTAGCGCAGTCGCGGGAGCGACCAGTAAACACAGGCGCGTTGTCGTCACGGGAGTTGGTGTGGTCGCTCCCGGTGGCGTCAACCGGGAGGCGTTCTGGTCGACGCTGACCTCCGGGCGCACCGCCACCAGACGGATCACCTTCTTCGACGCCACCAAGTTCCGGTCCAAGGTCGCCGCCGAGGCGGACTTCGACCCGATCGCGGCCGGCCTGTCGGCGCAGGAGATCCGCCGGGCGGACCGGTATGTCCAGTTCGGACTCGCGTGTGCCGCCGAGGCGCTCGCGGACTCCGGCCTTGAGCTCGACGAGCGCACGCTGGACAACACCGGCGTGGTGATGGGCTCGGCGGTCGGCGGCACGATGGCACTGGAGGACGAGTACGTCGCGGTGTCCAACACCGGCAAGGAGTGGCTGGTCGACCACACCTACGCGGGCCCGTTCCTTTACCAGGCACTGGTTCCCAGCTCGCTGGCGGCCGACATCGCACACCGCTACGGCACCCACGGCCCGACGCAGGTGATCTCCACCGGCTGCACCTCGGGCATCGACGCGATCGGCTACGCGTTGCACCTGGTGCAGGACGGCGAGGCGGACGTGATCATCGCCGGCGCGTCGGACAGTCCGATCTCGCCGGTCACGGTGTCCTCGTTCGACGCGATCAAGGCAACCACGCCGGAGAACGACGACCCGGAGCACGCCTCCCGGCCCTTCGACGCGACCCGCAAGGGTTTCGTGATGGGTGAGGGTGGCGCGGTGTTGATCCTCGAGGAGCTCGGCCACGCGCTCGCGCGGGGAGCGAACATCTACTGCGAGGTCACCGGCTATGCCAGCCGCTCCAACGGGTTCCACATGACCGGGCTGCGCCCGGACGGGCTGGAGATGGCCGAGGCGATCCGGGTGTCGCTTGACCAGGGCCGGACCAATCCGACCGATGTGGACTACATCTGCGCGCACGGTTCCGGCACCAAGCAGAACGACCGGCACGAGACCGCGGCGTTCAAGAACGTGCTGCGCGACCACGCCTACCGCACCCCGGTCAGCTCGATCAAGTCGATGATCGGCCACTCGCTCGGCGCGATCGGGGCGATCGAGATGGCCGCCTGCGCGCTGACCATCGACCGGAACACGGTCGCGCCGACCGCGAACTGGGCCAACCGGGACCCGGAGTGCGACCTGGACTACACGCCGAACACCGCACGCGAGCACCCGGTCGACGTCGCGCTGTCGGTGGGTAGCGGGTTCGGCGGGTTCCAGTCGGCGATGGTGTTCAGTCGCTTGAAGGAGGCGTCATGACGGCTCGTGCGGTGATCACGGGCATTGGAGTGGTCGCACCGTCCGGGATCGGAGCGGGGGCGCACTGGAAGTCCATTATGGACAGTGAGTCGCGGCTCGGGCCGATCACCCGGTTCGACGCGTCCAGCTATCCGGTGCGGCTCGCCGGCGAGGTCCCCGACTTCGACCCGGACGAGTTCGTCTCGCCCCGGCTGAAGGTCGCCACCGACCGGTGGACCTGGCACGGCTTCGCCGCCGCCCAGGAGGCGTTGACCGACTCCGGCGTCGACCTGTCCACAATGGACCCGTACGAGACCGCGGTCGCGCTGGCGTCCTCGTCCGGCGGCAACGAGTTCGGCCAGGGCGAGCTGCAGGCGCTGTGGTGCGAGCCCGACGGCGCGGTGAGCGTGTACCAGTCGATCGCGTGGTTCTACGCGGCCAGCGTCGGGCAGATCTCGATCCTGCACCAGCTCAAGGGCCAGTGCAGCGTGCTGGTCGCGGAGAGCGCCGGCGGGCTGGACAGTTTCGCCCAGGCCGCGCGGACCATCCGGCGGGGCACCAAGGTCGTGCTCGCCGGCGGGACCGAGGGGCCGCTGTCGCCCTACGCGTTGACCTGTCAGCTGTCCACCCGGCGGCTGTCGACCAGTACCGACCCGGCGACCGCCTACCAGCCGTTCGCGCCCGGCGCGGCCGGCTACGTGGTCGGCGAGGGCGGTGCGGTGCTGCTGGTCGAGGACCTCGACCACGCGCGGGAACGGGACGCGGACATCTACGGCGAGATCCTCGGCTGGGCCGCGACGCACGACGGTCGCGCGTCCCGCCCCGGTGACGGCGGCGATGTCGGCCAGGTGTCGCGGGCGATGCGGATCGCGTTGGACCGCGCGGACCGCGCACCGTCCGATGTGGACGTCGTGTTCCCGGACGCGGTCGGCGTGCCGGAGTGCGACCGGGTCGAGGCGGCGGCGATCCGGTCGGTGTTCGGCGACCAGGTGCCGGTCACCACACAGAAGGGCCAGCTCGGCCGGATGTACCAGGGTGGTGCGGCGGTCGACGTGGCCACCGCGTTGCAGGCCATGCGGTATGACCTGCTGCCGGCCACGTCGACGCTGAGCGAGCCCGCGCCGGGTTGCGAGCTGAACTTCGTGACCGAGCCGACCGCGCGGCGCACGTCCCTGGCGCTGGTGAACGCACGAGGCTACGACGGGTACAACACCTCACTCGTCGTCGGCCGGTACGAGGAGGGTTCATGAGTAGGAAAGCGGCACGCGCGCGGATCGTGTTCCTGATCCGGGTGTTGGCGGCGGACACCGAGCGTTTCCTGGCCGCCTACGAACGGATCCGCTACGAGGTCGCCGGCGGGGTGCCGGGGCACGTGCTCGACCAGGTCTGCCAGTCGCCTGCCGACCCGGAGCAGTGGCTGATCACCAGCGAGTGGGAGTCACTGGAGCACTTCGTCGCCTGGGAGCGCAGCCCCGGGCACCGCGAGCTGGCGGGCCCGATGCGGGCCTGCATGGCCGAGGCGAAGTCGATCAAGTTCGAGATCCGCGAAGAGACGGCCAACACGACCCTCCGGCGCGCCGGCTGAAACAGGAGATGACATGACCACCGCACTCACCATCATGAGTGTCTGGGTGCTGGCCGCGTCCGGCATTCAGCTCGGCACTCTCTGGATCATGAAGTTGTCGATCCTGCCGCTGCTCAACGGTTTGCCGTACAGCCAGTACGTCAGCACCAGCCAGCGCATCGACATGCACGTGTTTCACCCGATCGCGGTGTGGAACGGCGTCATCGCGGCCGGGGTCGGCGTGATCGCGGCGTTCGCCACGACGTCCGGCGCGTCGGCGGCGCTGTTCGTCATCGGCTCGGTCGGCATGCTGATCGTCGGGTTGGCGTCCGAGGGCGTGAACCGGCCGATCTGGCGGCAGATCGAGAAGTGGAGCGTCGACACGGTCGACGACGAGCAGTGGGCGAAGAAGCGGCACATCTGGCACCTCGCGCACCAGGTGCGTACCTACGGCGCGATCGTGGCCGTCGTCGGGTACATCGCCGCGATCTTCACCGTCTGATTGGAACAGTCGGGATCCCCGCTCGGTCTGTGCCGAGCGGGGATCCTGGTGTTTCCAGCAGGTCGCCACGAACCGTCCTTTTTGCTCACGGGTCAACTTGGCGGTAGCACCGTCGGTGGCCGTGATGAACGCGCGCACCTGGTCATAGACCTCGGTGGCGGCGGCGCGTTCCCACTCCGGCGTGTCGTCCCAGGGGGTGACGTAGCCGGGCTTGGGTTCGCCAGGGAAGTACGTGTTGACCCCAGCGATCCACGCTTCGCGGAAGATGCGCCCTCGTTCGGCGTGCACGTGTATCTACCTCTCCATGAGTCTCGTCAACGCTTGTAGTGCCAGCTGCCACGGATATTCCGGCAAGTGCTTCGAGCCTTGGTGTGGCGTGTGCGGCGTATAACCTTCGTGGCCCAACAGGATCCGTACGCCAGCGCTCCGCAGCACCTCGACGCTGCGACCGAACGCCGGATGCGCGGCCTGGGCGTTGTTCAGGAACGGTAAGGCCACCAAGGGAAGCCCCAGACCGATCCCCTCGGTCAGGAGCCCGAGCGCCAGCGTGTCGGCGATCCCAGCCGCCCACTTGTTGATCGTGTTGAAGCTCGCCCCGCCGACGATGATCGCCGTGGCCGGCGGCAGGACATCGGGTGTGCCCGGCTGCTTGTAGTCGCTCCGAACCGGGTGGCCGGTCTGCGCCGCCAACGCTGTTCGATCGACGAAACGCATGGCCATCGGGGTGGCGACCACGCAGACGGTCCAGCCGTCGGCCTGCGCCAGGTCGACCAGCCTGCCCACATCACGGGCGGCCGGCGTGGCACAGGCGATGATGTACAGCACGCGCGCAGGCTCGGTCGCACTCACGTTGCCACGCCGACGAACTCGGCCAGCTCGCGCACGTCGCTCCTGATCGAGCGACGTCCGCGGCGGATGATTCCGCGCAACATCGTATGTACCCGACGGGTGAAGATGAGTTGCTCCGGAGCCGCGGCGCGGGCTGACCTCAGCGCATCGACCGCCTCACGGTCTTTTCGGCGCAGATAGTTCGCCCAGGCGACGGTGATCAGGTGTGACGTACGTCGTTCGGCCAACTCGCGGGGCAACTGGTCATGTGCTACGGAATCGGCTTCCTCAATTGCCCTGCTCGGGTCGCTCAGTTCGAGCGAGAGCCACACCCGATGTATTGCGACGTTCGTCGGGCCGAATGCGAACCAGTAGTCATTTCTGTCGCCGACAACATCCGCCGCCCGCGAGGCTTCCGCCAGGTACTCCCGCACATGCTTGTGATCGCTCAATGTGGCCGCACCGACGGCGCCTTTCAGCATGAGGGACCCGTACACGCTGTAGGACTCGGGGGTGTCCAGCTGTGGCCGCAACGCGTCCGCGGCCGCGATCGGCGCGTCGGTCGATTCGAGCAGGCGTCCGGCATGCCGCAGCACGACGGCCATGCGCCAGGCTCCGCCCGCGATGAGCAGCTGGTCATCGACCTGCTCAGCGGCGTGCATCGACCGTTCGGCGGCCACCCACGGCAGGTGACTTTCACCCAACCGGTCGAGCATCCCGGAGGTCACGCGGTAGACCAGGGCCTGCAGTTCGTAGGCCGTGCGGCGTTGTTGGTCCGTGGTCGCGTTCCGCACCAGCTGCCACGAGTCGGCGATCATGTCGGGGACGAGCGGGGCCATTTCCGACCACTGCTCGGTCTGGGAACAGACGAATGCCCTCGCCGTGCGCCGGCGAAGATCAAGTGCTGAGACCGAGGGTCGGTCCGGTACGCCGACCAGTCCGGCGATGCCGTCATAGCGCAGCATCGCCGCTTCGATAGTCGGGACCGCGTTCGGCGCCGTTCCCAGGGAGTCGCTTCGCCCGGAATTCGTTCGGAACGGCCCTGGCAGCAGCGCCGACGGACTGATCCGAAGTCCCTCGGCGACAGCGACGATGGTAGACAGTTTGTCGACGTCCCGTTTACCATTTTCGAGCTGACGCAGCCATTCCGTGGAGCGGCCGCCGACGAGACCGCACAGCACCTCCTGAGTCATGCCTCGTCGCTTGCGATAGTACGCGATCCGCTCACCGACGGTCGCTTCGTCATCCAGCCGCACAACCCCAGCATACGACCCCAACGCTTTGTTGGGGATTCTCGTTGGCTGGGCACATACGGTCTCTTTTCGGCAGGCGAACCAACGGTGCGTGACCACTGACTACGCGCCAGAATGTGCCGACATTCCGCTGACGGTCATTGCTGGACCAGTTGGCCGTTCGCCGCCATGGACACCGGCCGCCACCGTTCCCCACCGGTTGGAACCGACCATCAGCACTCAGGAGCCACATCGTGACCGCCACACCGTTCGCACTGATCAGCACCGAGGACCGCGCCAAGATCGTCGCGTACGGGCTCGACATCGACCTGCCGTCCGGCCGGGACGTCGTCACCTTCCGCCGCGAGGCGGATGGGCGGTCGTCGGTCGCGGTCCATCGGTCCGTGGAGGCCGCGCGGCGGCGGTTCGGCATGGTCACGCCGGTGGAGCTGGTCTGGGAGCCCGACTGTCCATCGCGGACTGACTCGCTCGAGGACCGCTGACAGCCAGCCACACGGCACAGTCGAGAGATCCCCGTTCGGCATCCCGAGCGGGGATCATCGTTCTCTGGACTTCTATGGATTTCACACCTGGAGGTGTCGTGCAGTTACGGAACCCCAAAAGCGTGCGGCGTAAGGTATCGGCGTTCGTCGCCGGCCTCGCCGCCGTCACGGTTGCCGCGTTAGGGGTCGCCGCCGCGTCCGGGCCGACGGCCGCGAGCGGCGACGCCGATGCCAACCGCGGTCATCGGTCCGCCGACTGGCCGACCTGGCAGCTGAACACCTCGGGCACGCGCTACAACGACAAAGAGCGCACGATCACGCCGCGCAACGTGGACCAGCTGGAACTCAAGTGGGCCTACACGTTCGGCAACGTGCCCTACTCCCGCGTCGGCAGCCAGCCGGCGGTGGCCGACGGCGTGCTCTACGTCGGCGGCCCGGACGGCGTGTTCGTCGCCCTGGATGCCAAGAGTGGCAAGACCAAATGGTCCTACGACGCGAACGCGGTCACCGGGCCGCTGCCAGACGGCAAGCCGAACGGGATCCGGGACGGGGCGGCGGTCGCCGGCGACCGCGTCTATTTTGGTGACTCGACCGGCCGGGTGTTCGCACTGCACCGCAAGACCGGCAAGGTCGCCTGGATCAGCCGGGCGAGCACGCAGCCCAACTCCGTGATGACCAGCTCACCGCTGGTGGTCGGCAACCGGCTGTTCGTCGGGGTGTCCACTTTGGAAGCCGGGTTCGTGAACGACCCCAACTACCCGTGCTGCCGCCACCGCGGTCAGGTGCTCGCGCTGGACATCCGCACCGGCAAGGTGGTCTGGAACTACTACACCCTCCGGGAGGCCGAGCCGATCGGCAAATGGCCGAGCGGCGCGACGAAGTACGGCCCATCCGGCGCCAGCGTCTGGTCCAGCCCGGTGGCCGATCTGCGTACCCGCACCATCTTCGTCGGCACCGGGCAGAACACCACCGGCTCCGAGGGTGACATCAACAGCGTGATCGCGTTGAGCATGGACACCGGCAAGGTGCGCTGGAAGAACCGGATGACCTTCCCGGACACCTACACCACCGCCTGCGAGCAGGACGATCCCGGCGAGTACTGCCCCGGCAAGGGCACCTACGCGCTGGACGCCGACTTCGGCGCGTCCGCGAACGTGATCAAGGTGCGCGGGAAGACCCTGGTCACCATCGGCCAGAAGAACGGCATGTTCTACGCCTTCGACGCCCGCACCGGCAAGGTGGAGTGGCAGACCGAGGTGGCGCCCGGACCGCTCGGCGGCGTCGGTGTGCAGTGGGGCAGCGTGTTCGACGGCCGCTACCTCTACGGCGCGACCTGGTACGACAACCCCTCCCGGCTGATCAAGCTGGACGCGACGAACGGGAAGATCGTCTGGGAGACCCCGCACCCGGAGGACGGCTGCTCGACCGGCGGTGCCGCACCGCATCCGGACATCTGCTCGCCGATCTTCACGCCGGCGCCAAGCGGAACGCCCGGGCTGATCTACGAGGGCAGCGGTGACGGGAAGTTCCGCGTCTTCTCCTCGAAGACCGGCGAGATCCTCTTCAGCTACGACGCCGTCCGCGACTACCAGGGCGTCAACGGTGTCCCCGGCCGCGGCAGCGCGTTGTCGGGCAACGGTGGCGCGGTCATCGTGAACGGCATGGTGTACGTGATGGCCGGGTACTACCCCTTCTACCCGACCGACAAGGGCACAGTGATGCTCGCCTTCGGGTTGAAGGACAAGAAGTAGACCCGTCGACGATGCCGATCGGCCCGGTGGCTCACGAGGCCGCCGGGCCGATCGGCCTGGCGTTACGTCCGGACGACGTCGAACGGTCCGTAGTCAGCGCAGCTGATGCACTCGGGATCCCAGTTCTTCCACCAGTTGCCCGACATCCGCGTGACGTTGCCGTCGCTGTCACACGTGGCGGAGGTGACGCTCATTCCCCAGAGAAATCCGCCAGTCGTGCTCAGCATGCCATTTTCATGGACATAGCCGATCGACGAGTAACCGTTGAACTGCATGATCCGGAACTCGTCGTCCTCGTCGATGTACACGGTGACGTCGAGCACGCCGTACAGCTCACCGGTGTGATAGTTGTGTGGACCGTTGAAGTTCCCCAGCCACGGTTCGTTCGCGGTCGGCGCGCACGACTCGTCGGCCTGCGCGCTGGTCGCCGGCACCACCAGCACACCGATGACCATCAACAAGCCGGCTAACAGTTTTCCGAACCTCACTCAGACCTCCGTTGGTAAGCGCGGGGCTCACACTCGTGCTACGTCGAACGTGCCCCAGACGACGCAACCCCAGCATTCCGGCCAGTTGTAGAAGAAATACCAGTCGCCGGCGAACGCGACCACGTCACCGGCGGCGTCACAGGTCGCGGACACGGTCTCCAGGCCCACGATCGGATGGTTCTCCTGGGTCCGTAACAGGCCGGTGTCGGTGTATCCCCACGGGACGAACCCGTCCCGTCTGATCACCAACTGGCCGTTCGCGTTGTGCTCGACCTCGACCACGCGGTCGGCCACCGAGCCACTGTTGTACACGTGCGGCCCGTTGAAGGTGCCCACCCACGCGTCCTCGGCGGTCGGCGCGCAGGCCGAGGTCGCCGCCGGACTCGCCTGGGCGACACCCGCAGGGGCCACCAACAATCCGACCGCACCAAGAAGTGCGGCGGCCATTGTTCTGAGTTTCACTGGACCTCCGTCAGCATCGACAAAACGTCGGCACCCAGCGTAAGTAGTGTGTGGTCACAGCCGACCGGGAAATGTTCCCCGGAACCAGGGACCACCGAAAAACAAAACGTCCCCGGTCCGCGCGAACTCGCGGACCGGGGACGAGCAGACGGCTCAGCCGGCGAGGTAGCCCGGCAGCACCAGGAACGCGCACAGCAGGACCGGGCCGATGAGCACCATCGAGAAGCCCCACTGGAACAGGAACCGGCGCACCTGCGGCCGGATCCGCTCGTCGACCGCGCCGACGGCGGTGGCCCCAACGGTCGACAGTGGGCTGATGTCCACCAGCGACGAGGACAGTGCCAGCGCGCAGATCACCCCGACCGCCGGCACCCCACCGGCCTCCACCAGCGGCAACGCCAGCGGAATGATGATCGCGAGCAGCGCCGTGGTCGACCCGACCGCGGAGATCAACGCACCGCACACGCACAACGCGAACGCCGCCAGCAACGGGCTGGAGATCTTCGTGCCGAGGTCGGCGACCGACTTCACCGCGCCCATGTGGTCGAGCACGCCGACATAGGTCGTGATCCCGCCGACCAGCAGGATCGTCGACCAGTCGACCCGCTTGACCGCGTCGGCGGTCTCCTTGGTGAACGCCAGCATGAGCAGCACGCTCAGGCCGAGCGCGGTCGCGCCGACGTGCAGGTCAACGCCGAAGAACGCCAGCCCGATGACCGAGCAGACCAGCAGCAGCAACGACACCACGGTGGCCAGCTGGTAGGCGTTCAGCTTCGTCGGCGCCGTGATCACCGGCGCGGTGACCCGCGTGGCGGTCGCGGTGGCGGTGACGGTCCCGTTGGCGGCCGGTAGCGGGTCGGGCTCAACGTCGGCTGAAGGCCCGCTCGAAGGCGCGCCGCCGTCCGGCTCCTCCAGCTCCTGGGACTCCTTGACCAGGTACTTGCCGAACAGCATCCACGAGCCGACGAACAGCACCAGGTTGACCGCCAGCGCCGCGCCGAACAGGAACAGCCCGTCGAAGTCGATCCCGCTACCCCGCGCGGTACCCGCGGTGATCAGGCCGAACAGGCTGGTCGGCGCGAACGCGCCGGCCGAGCCGCCGGTCGTGGTGGCCAGCGCCAGCACCACCGGGCTGAGCCGGTTGCGCCCGGCGAAGGACACCGAAACGGGGATCAGCACGATCGCCGCCAGCGGCGACCCCAGGCTCGCGATCCCCGCGGAGAGCACGAAGAACAGCACCGGCAACAACGTGGTCCGGTTGCCGATCAGCCGCAGTGACCGGTCGATCAACCAGTCCAGGGTGTCGTTGGCCCGCGCGATGCCGAACAGCAGCGTCACACCGAGCAGCAACAACAGGATGTCGACGGGGAAACCAGCGAGAATGTCCTTGACCTCGAGGCCCGCCAGCCCGGTGCCGACGGCCAACGCCGCGGCCAGAGCGAGCGCGCCGAGATGGACGGGCCGTACAGTCGCTATCAGGAAAGCCAGGGCGAGGACCAGCAGCGCAGTGATTTGGGCAGCCATGGGCGCGCTCCCTCCAGGGAGATGATTGCGTGGCATCGTGGGGACCACCGAGCTACAAATGCTCGTAAACCGCTGAAGTCCCAGCTCAGCACCGGTCTCGACCGGGTCTTGAACCCCTTGTGGTGCACTGTGTGGAATGTCGAACCTTCCGCTGACCGGCGTGCGGGTGATCGATCTGACCCGGGTCCTCGCCGGCCCAACAGCCACCGCGCTGCTCGCCGACCTCGGCGCCGAGGTGATCAAGGTGGAGGGCCTGCCCGGCGGGGACAACGCCCGCGCGTGGGGCCCGTTCGTCGACGGCCGCGGCCAGTACTTCGCCTCGGTCAACCGCAACAAACGCTCGCTCGCGCTCAACCTGCGCGACCCGGCAGGCCAGGAGGTGCTGCACCGGCTGGTCGCGCACGGCGACGTGCTCGTGGAGAACTTCCGCCCCGGCACGCTGGCGAAACTGGGCCTGGCGCCCGAGCGGCTGGCCGCCGACCATCCGCGGCTGGTGGTCGCCAGCGTCAGCGGGTACGGGCCGACCGGGCCGGAGCGGGACACCCCCGGGCTGGACCAGGTCGCGCAGGGCATGTCCGGCCTGATGTCGGTGACCGGGGCCGGCGAGCACACCCCGATGCGGGTCGGGGTCCCGGTGGTGGACAGCATCTCCGGCATCGTGGCCGCGCTCGCGGTGGCCGCCGCGCTGGCCGGCCGGGAACGCACCGGGGTCGGCGGCTACGTGCAGACCTCGTTGCTCGAGTCGGCCATCGCCGTGCTCAGTTTCCAGGCGCAGCGCTATCTGGGCGCCGGTGAGGTGCCGCCGGCCACCGGCAACGACCATCCGGTGATCAGTCCCTACGGGACCTTCGCCACCGGCGACGACCCGATCAACGTCGCCGCCGGCACCCCGGCGCAGTGGGTCGCGCTGTGCGCCGAGTTGGGCGTGCCGGAGCTCACCGAGCGGGCCGAGTACGCCGACGCCACCGCCCGCGTGGTCAACCGCGCCGCGCTGCAGGCCGAGCTGGAACATGCCCTGGCCAGGCGGAAGGCCGCCGAGTGGGTGCCGCTGTTGCGCGCGGCCGGGATCCCGGCCGGCCCGGTGTACCGAATGGACCAGGTCTTCGCCGACCCGCAGGTCAGCGCGCTGGGCATGGTCACAGAGACCCCGTTGCCCGGCGGCGGTTCCACGCCACTGGTCCGCGGACCGATCTGGGTCAACGGCGAGCCGGCCCAGGTCACCCTGCCGCCACCCGACCTCGGCGAACACTCCGCCGAGGTGCTCGCCGAACTCGGCTACCTGGAAGAACAGATCGCTGACCTGCAAAAACGCGGAATTGTTGCTGGCTAACGCAAGCGGCACGACACCGCACCTAAGGGGAACGGGACGCAGCCCAGCCATCAACCCCGCGCCGAACCGGCTGCTACCAACCCACGCACCCACAAGCGTTAAACGCGGGGAGGCGGCTCGAGCGAACGTTGCGATGACGTTGAGTGGGTCGCGGTTTATTGAGCCCGACGTGCATCCCTTCCGGGGGACCTGGGCACCCGGAGTCATCCGGCCGACTGGAAAGCGGACACCCCCATGCCTGACAGTGCTCCCAATTTATCCCGTGGTTCGGCCACGGCTGGTCCAACGTCGTTAGGTCCACAATCGTTCCAGGCGCGTTCGCTCGCGCCCGACCTCGCCCGCGGCTTCATGCTGCTGCTGATCGCGCTCGGCCACTCGTCGGTGCTGCGCGCGGCGTGGTCGGAGGACGGCTACTCGAACATCGACCCGATCTCTGCGATCTACAACACGGCCTCCGCGGTGCTGCTCGACGGTCGGGGTGCCGCACTGTTCGCCTTCCTCTTCGGCTACGGCCTGTCCCAGATGTACCTGCGGTACTCCGCGCGCGGTCAGGAGTGGCCGAGCTTCCGGGCGCTGATGCAACGCCGGGGTTTCTGGCTGCTCGTCATCGGCCTGCTGCACACCGCACTGCTGTTCTTCGGTGACCTGCTCGCCGCCTACGGCCTGGTCACGCTGCTGTTCGTCGGCGCGCTGCGCTGGAGCGGCCGGAGCCTGTGGATCACCGGCGGCATCTTCGCCACGGTCGGCACGCTGATCTACGCCTTCGGTATCCCCAGGGTGTTCATGAGCCTGAACCAGCCGGAGACCGTGACCCCGGTGACGGACATGCTCTACCGCCTGCAGTGGCCGATGATGGTCCCGCTGGTCGTGGTCGGCGCCGTGTTCCCGGTCATCGTCGGCATCTGGGCCGCCCGCAAGCGCATCCTCGACGAGCCCCACCTGCACCGGTCCTACCTGCGCAAGGTCGCGGGGTACGGCATGCTGATCACGATCGTCCTCGGTCTGCCGTACGGGCTGCTCAACGGCGGCTACTTCATGACCCAGTCCGAGGTCGTCTACAACGGCCTGTACTGGATCAACCAGATGGGCGGCTACTTCGGCGGCTTCGCCTTCGCGGCGATGTTCGGTCTGCTCGCGGTCAAGATCGGCGAGAAGCGCAGCTGGTTCACCAAGGCGCTGGTCGCCACCGGCCAGCGATCGCTGAGCTGCTACCTGTTCCAGTCGCTGTGCTGGATGGTGCTCGGCGCGCCCTACCTGTTCGGCCTCGGCAACACCATGTCCGAGCTCGGCGCGCTCGGCGTCGGCGCCGTGGTGTGGATCTTCGCGCTGTGCGTCTCCTCGGCCATGGCCCGGCGCAACATCCGCGGCCCGGTCGAGATCGTCTACCGCAGGCTCACCTACGGGCGCGACGCGTCCTCGCAGGCCAAGCCCGACCCCAAGGTTCCCGCCAACGCCTGACGGCGCGGCACCACGAAGGTGGGCCCGGTGGCGACTCGCCACCGGGCCCATCTTCGTCGTTCACGAAACTATTCGCTGACCACCTGGATCGCCCCGGACGGGCAGGCGAACACCACGTCCGCCAGCTCCCCGGCCAACTCGGCCGGCGGGTTGTCGTCCAGCACCACCACGACCGCGTCGTCGCCCTGGTCGAACACCCTCGGCAGGCTGTCCGCGCACAGACCCGCACCGCAGCACCGGTCCCGATCCACGATCACCCTCGGCATCGCGATCACCACACCACCGGGCACTCGTACAGGCCGTAGACCCACATCTCGTAGCGGTAGCGCAGTTCCTCCGGCGACACGGTGGTGCGCAGCCCGGGGAAGGCCGCGAACAACTCGCGCAACACCACCCGCACCTCGGTCCTGGCCAGGCTCTGCCCGGCACACTGGTGCACGCCGTAGCCGAAGGTGACGTGCGGGGACTGGGCCTGGCTGGTGTCCACCGCGTGCGGACAGGCGTACCGCTCCTCGTCCCGGTTGGCCGAGGCGAGCGAGCACACCACCCAGTCGCCCTTGGCGATGCGCAACCCGTTGATCTCGATGTCGTCGGTGGCCCGCCGGACGATGCCCCACTGGATGATCGCGTGCATCCGCAGGATCTCCTCGACCAGCGCGGTGCCCTTGGTGGTGTCGTTGAGGTCCGCGATCAGCTCGCGGTTGTCCATCAACGTCGCCACCCCGAGGCCGATCGTGTTGGCCGTGGTCTCGTGCCCGGCGATGAGCAACAGCATCGCCTGCCCGACAACGATGTCGTGCGGCGCCGGCTCACCGGCGATCTCCGCGTGCACCAACCGGCCGAGCACGTCGGAGGTGTTGGCGCTCTTGCGTTTGTCGGTGACCAGCTCGCCGAGGTACTCGTAGAGCGCCTTGGTGGCGGCGTTGATCTTCTCCGCCGGCGCCCCGACCTGGCTGCGCACCTCGGCCTGCTCCTGGAAGAACTCCTGGTCGGCCTGCGGCACGCCGAGCACCTCGCAGATCACCCTGGAGGGCACCGGCAACGCGAGCTGTTCCACCAGGTCGGCCGGCGGCCCGATGTCCCGGATGCGGTCGAGGTACTCGCGGGTGATCGCGGCGATCCTGGGCTCCATCGACCTGGCCCAGCGCGGCGTCATCTCCTTGACGATGGCCCGCCGCCACGGGGTGTGCTCCGGCGGATCCATGGCCACCAACGACCTCGGCAGCATGACCTCGGGTTTGCGGTCCTTGATCGCCGACAGCGACGGCGGCGGACTGTTGAACCGGTTGATCGACAGCCGGGGGTCGGCGAGCAGGCTGCGCACCTCGTTGTACGTGGTGACCAACCAGCCCTCGACCCCGTTCGGCCAGACGAACCGCGAGATCGGGGACTCCTTGCGTAGCTGCTCGTACTCCGGCGGAGGGTGGAACGGATGCGTGCGCGAGCGGGGTAGCTCGGGCAACGAAGACGGCGGCGCCATGGCGACCTCTCAGGCTCTGTATTTCCGCGGAGCTATTTGCCTGCACCTACCATGACGCGCGCCTTTGACTGCGCGCTCAAGAACCATTCGAGGTTGCTGGCGCGGTTTGTCCGGATCACTCATTATCGAGGAGAAATCGAGGCTTGCCGCCGATCACGGAATCCCCAGAAACGAGAGGGACGACATGAGCCAGATCGTCAGCGCATGGGGCGACAATACGAACGGACAGCTCGCCAACGGGCGCAGTGGCGAACAGACCCACCTGCCCCAAGAAGTCAAGGCGCTGGAAGGCGTGCGAACGATCGAGGGCGGCAGCGGCCACGTGATCGCGATCCTCGAGGACGGATCGGCGTATGGCTGGGGCCGCAACGGTTTCGGCCAGATCGGTGACATCTCCACCGATCAGCAGGTCGAGCCGACCAGGGTGAAGCTGGAGGGCATCAAGGCGGTCGCGCCCGGCGGCGGACACACGCTGTTCCTGTTGGAGGACGGCACGGTCTGGGGTTGTGGCGCCGGCTTCTTCGGCATGCTCGGCCCGGACAACATGCGGGTGCACCCGGTGCCGGTCAAGCTGGAGGCGCCGAGCAACATCGTGCAGCTGGTCTCCGGCGGCAGCCACGCGCTCGCGCTGCTCGACGACGGCACCGTGTGGGCCTGGGGCCGCGACGACTGCGGCCAGCTGGCCGACGGCGACCAGACCGGCAAGCGGGACGGCGCGTTGGTCCAGGTGCACGCCGGCCGGGAGTACCCGATCCGCGCGCTGCCCCAGCCGGTCGAGGGCGTCAACGGCGCCACGTTCGTCGCCACCGGCGGCGGGCACTGCCTGGTGGTGCTCGAGGACGGCTCGCTGCTCACCTGGGGACTGAACGACTGTGGCCAACTCGGCGACGGTGTGGCGGAGAATCGCAAGCGCGAGTACCGCACCCCGGTCAAGGCGTTGGTGTCGGACGTGAAGGCGGTCGCCGGCGCGTACCACCACTCGCTGATCCTGCTCAACGACGGCACCGTCCGCGCGTGTGGCATCAACGACCGCGGCCAGTGCGGTGACGGCAGCACGGTCGAGCGCCCGACCCCGGTCGAGGTCGCCGGCCTGACCGACGTGGTGCAGATCGCCGCGACCGGTGGTGGCGGCGACGACAACCCTGGCGACTACGGGCACAGCGTCGCGGTGCGCGCCGACGGCTCGTTGTGGGGCTGGGGCAACAACAACTTCGGCGAGCTGGGTCTGGACGGGGTCGGCCTCTCGCCGACGCCGGCGCAGGTTCCCGGGGTGTCCGGGGTTTCCCACGTCACGGTCTCCGGTGAGGTCCCCGGCTTCCGGGAGCTTCCCGGTGGTGGCAGCACCATCGTGCTCCACAGTGGACAGTAAGACTCCCGGCCGAACCAGCAGAGGAGCGAGACACCAGTCATGAGCGCTGACAACATCGAGCCGACCATCGAGGATGTCCAGGTACTGCTCGACCTGATGTTCCCCACTTCCGGGCAGTGTCTTGGCATCGCCGCCGAGCTGCGGGTGGCCGACCTGCTCGCCGACGGTCCACTCGACATCGCCGCGCTGGCCGAGAAGACCGGTGCCCACCAGCACGCCCTGCAGTCCACGCTGCAGATCCTCAACGAGGACGGCATCTTCGAGGAGATCAAGCCGGGCGTGTTCGCCAACACCCCGCGGTCCCAGCTGCTGCGCAAGGGGGTGCCGAACTCGCAGTTCATCATGTCGCAGTTCGCCGCCTCGGAGTGGCTGTGGCGCTCCTACGCCAAGACCAGCCACAGCGTGAAGACCGGCAAGGCGGCGTTCGAAGAGGCCTACGGCATGTCGCTGTGGGCGTACATGGGCAGGAACCCGGAAGCCGGCCGCGACTTCAACATGGCCATGAACGAGTTCTCCCAGACCCTCGGCCCGTCGATCGTCGCGGGGTACCCTGAGTTCGGTAAGGCCGGGGTGATCGCCGACCTCGGCGGTGGCACGGGCACCTACCTGGCCAACATCCTCAACTCCTACCCGTCGGTGGGGCGCGGCGTGCTCGCCGACCTGCCGCCGGTGATCGAGCAGGCCAAGGCGCGGCCCGACCTCGCCGGCCTGATCAGCAAGGGCAGGCTTGACTTCCACGCCGGCGACTTCTTCGAGTCGGTGCCCGCTGACGTGGATCTCTACGTGTGCAAGCAGATCACGCACTCGTGGAACGACGAGAAGCTGCTCTCGGTGCTCAAGCACTGCCGGGCCGCTTCCCCGAACGCCCGCATCGCGGCGGCAGAGTTGTTGCTGCGGCCGGGAATCGGGCGCTTCGTCAAGTACTTCGACATCATGATGCTGGTCACCATGGCCGGCTTCCTGCGCACCGAGGAGCAGTACGCCGAGGTGTTCAAGCAGGCGGGCTACACGCTGACCAGGGTGGTCCCGACGGAGACCGCGTTCTCGATCATCGAGGCCGTGCCGGCCGACTAGGGCTGGTTTCGGCATGACCGCATGAAAACCGGCACCGGCCACTCACGTGGTGGCCGGTGCCGTCAGCCTGTGAGGGAGAAGGACGATCGTGACTGCGCACAGCGAGCCGACCGAGGCCGACAAGGCCACCGTCCTGGCCGAGGTCACGGAGTGGATCAGGCAGTATGGCCTGCCACTGTCTACAGCGGACGCCAAGGAACCCCTGCGCGACATCGAACCGATCGGCGACATGGTCGGCGACGCGGACGTTGTCGGCATCGGACCATCGACCTACGGCGGGCACGAGCAGTTCACCCAGGCGCACCGGATCATCCAGATCCTGGTGGAGCGCCTGGGTTTCCGCACCGTGGCCACCGAGGAGGACTGGGATGTCGCCAGGGAGCTCGACCACTACGTGCTGACCGGCGAAGGCGACCTGGACACCCTGGTCAAGGGCACCGGGGTGCCGTGGCGGGTCGGTGAGGTGCGGGATCTGCTGGCGTGGATCCGGCAGTACAACATCAGCCACGACGACGACCCGGTGCGGTTCGTCGGCGTCGGCGTGATCGACACCCGCCCGGCCAGCTACGCCGAGGTGAGTGCCTACGTCGAGGCCACCGCGCCGGACCGGCTCGCGGAGCTGGCCGGCCACTTCGACGTGATCCGGCCGACCAGGCCCAACCACGTCCGGTGGTTCATCTCCGAGGTGACCGACAAGGATCGCTACGTCGAGCACGCGCGCGCCGCGGCCGCGCTGGTCACGTCACTGTCCGGACCGGACGCCCACCAGCAGGCGTGGATCGCCCAGCAGGCGCGGCAGATCGTCGGCTTCTACGAGCACTACGCCCACCACCTTACCGACGACGGCTACCGCGACGAGAAGATGGCCGAGAACCTGGTGTGGTGGCACAAGCACACCGGCCACCGGATCGCCTACCTGTCGACCAGCGCGCACAGCGTGCGCTCCGACGGGCTGACCATCAACGTCCCGCCGCGCGGCACGCTCACCTTCAAGCCGACCGGTGGACACCTGCGGGAGGCCTTCGGGGACAAGTACTTCTCCATCGGCATCACCTTCACCCACGGCACGGTGAACTCCGGCTGGGGGCTGCCGCCGTTCAGCAGCGGGCCGATCGCGGCCCCCACGCTGGCCAACGGGTTCGTCGAGCCCGCCTTCCACAACTACGCCTCCCCGCGCTACCTGCTCGACCTGCGCCGGGGCGCACCGCAGATCGTGCGGGACTGGCTGGCCAGTCCGGTGAAGGCCAGGATCATCGGCTCCATCTGCGCGGCCGACCAGCCGCCGGAGGGCTACTACATGACCGGCGGCTCGCTCGCCGAGTGGTACGACGTGCTGCTGCACGAGAAGGAACTCACCCCCACCCAGGTCAAGTGACATGCGGGAGAACCTGATGCAGGTAACGTCCACACCGGACCCGGCGGAGTTCATGGCGGCGGCGGGCGACTGGCTAGTCGCCTCGCCGGTGGAGAACAACGTGCTGCTGGTGCACGGCCTCGACCCCAACGGCGTGCCGCCGGGCGACCGGGACCCGGTGTTCGCCACCATCACCGACGCCGCCGGATCGGTGGTCGGCACCGCGTACTTCCGCGCACCCATGCGGATGACGATCTCCGCGATGCCCGCCGACGCGGCCGTCGCGCTCGCCGAGTTCCTGTCCAAGGAGGGCGAGCCGGTGCCCGGGGTGAGCGGGCCGACCGACGCCGCGGTCGCGTTCACCGCCCGCTGGACCGAGCTGACCGGACAGCAGATCCGCCAGGAACGCGAACAGTGGATCATGGAGTGCACCGAGACCACCCGGCCGGAGAACCCGAGCGGCCGGCCGCGACTGGCCACACAGGACGATCTGGAGACGGTGGCCGAGTGGTTCACCGCCGGCATGCGCGACAGTGGCCTGTCGGCCGAGGAGATCAAGCGCCGCACCCAGCACATGGCGGGCAGCCAGATCGCCAACCAGCGACTGCTGGTGTGGGAGGCCGCGGACGGCTCGCCGGCCGGCGCGGCCGGCTGGAACCCGCCGCTGCACGGCGTCGTCCGGCCGTCCGGGGTGTTCGTCAGCCCGGACCACCGCGAGGGCGGCATCGCCACGCTGGTGCTCGGCGAGGTCGTCGCCCGCGCGCTCGAGAACGGCGCGGACGCCTGCGTGTGCACGCACTTCCTGCAGTACCAGTCGATGCAGGCGGTCGTGGAGAAGGTCGGCTTCCGCAAGCTGATCGACGTCGTCGAGCACATCTACGAATGACCGCGAAGGGGAGCCAGATGACCTCGAACGTGCCTCGCTACCCGGACCTCGACGGCAGAGTCGCCGTGGTCACCGGCGGATCGAGGGGCATCGGCGCGCAGGTGTGCCGGTACTTCGCCGCCAACGGGATGAAGGTCGTGGTGAGCGGCCGGGACAAGGATGCCATTCAGTCCGTCGTGGACAGTATCGTCGAGCAGGGCGGGGTCGCGACCGGCGCGGTCGCGGACGTGACCGACCGGTCGGCGGTCGACCAGCTGCGGGAGACCGCCGAGCGCGAGTTCGGCCAGGTCGACGTGCTCGCCGCGTTCGCCGGCTTCGACCAGGGCCAGGGCGCGCTGGACGAGGTGACCGAGGAGAACTGGCACGCGGTCATCGACGGCAACCTCACCGCGACCTTCCTGACCGTGCAGGCGTTCCTGCCGGGCATGATGACCAGGGGCGGCGGGTCGATCATCACCATGGCCTCCACCGCCGGCCGGCTGCCTGGCCGGGCGTCCATTCCGTACTCCGCGGCCAAGGCGGGCGTGCTGATGTTCACCAGGCGGGTGGCGCTGGACGCGGGCGCGCGCGACGTGCGGGTCAACGCCATCGCGCCGTCGGCGATCCTCACCGAGAAACAGGAACAGCGCATTCCGGAGCAAATGCGCGAACAGGTCGCCAAACAGTTCCCCATCGCCAGGTGGGGAACGCCGGCCGACTGTGCCAACGCCGCGCTGTTCCTGGCCTCGAGCGCGTCCGGCTGGATTACCGGACAAACCATCGACGTCACCGGCGGAAAGGTGATGCTCTAGCTCGAGGTCGCGTCGAGTGACCATCGAGGTAACCCGTCCGGGGCGGACCTACGATGAGGTGATCTAGCGGAATCCGAGAAGCTCCGACGCAGGTGACGCCGCTGCTCTACGCCCCGGGGCGTAGCTGAACAGCCTTCGTACGCCCGATGCCGCACCGGCGCCGACCTGCGACTCTGTGATCAGCCGCACGAACGTGAAGCTCGGTCGCAGTACCCGCTTTGCTAAGGAGAGTAAGGAAATGAACTACCCCACCGCCCGCAATCTGACCGCGGCCGGCCTGGTCGGTGTCATCGTCGGCATCGTGTTCCTGCGCATCGCCGGCGTCGACATGCCGCCCGTTCCGCCAGGCGCGGTCATCTGCCTGGTCGCCGCCATCGCCATGTACACCGCGCCCTGGCGCTGGGTCCCGATCGTGGCCATCGTCGGCGCCCTGCTCGAGACGATCCCGTCCATCGCCGGCGTCACCAGCGCCGAGCAGGGCGGCCTCGAGGTCCTCGGCGACTGGGTCCGCGTGCTCGGCGCGGTCACCGCGCTGGTGTTCAGCATCATCGCCACCATCGCCTCCTTCAAGGGCGCGAAGACGGCGACCGCCGCCTGAGGAGTCACCCGACACCTACCAAACCGCCGGCCGCGACTGTCGCGGCCGGCGGTTTCGTTGTCTGCGAGAGGTATCCGAGATGTCCCGGAGTTGGGGTCAGGCGGCGTGCCGGAACAGGTGGAGCCGGTCCTCGCCGACCTCCGCGCGCAGCGACGGGTCGGTGACCCCGAGGCCCTCCTCCGGCGCCAGGCAGAGCACCCCGACCTTGCCGATGTGGTTGTTGGTCTGCACCAGCCGCACCGCCTCCGGCACCTCGGCCAACGGGTACACAGTGGACAGTGTGGGCGCGATCTTTCCCCGGCTGATCAGCTTGTTGCAGTCCACCTGCTCACGCATGTTCGCCCCGTGGCTGCCCACGATCCGCTTCACCCGCATCCACAGGTAGCGGTTGTCGAACTGGTGCTGGTAGCCGGTGCTCGACCCACAGGTGACCACGGTGCCGGCGGTCTTGGCCACGAACACCGACAGCCCGAAGGTCTGCTGGCCGACGTAGTCGTAGACGATGTCCGGGTCGGCGCCGACCTGAGTGCGGATGATCTTGCCGAGCCGGCGGCCGATCTCCATCGTCCTCGCGGAGTCCAGGCCGTCGTAGCCGCCCATGCCGAGTTCCTCGCGGTTGATCACCACGTCGCACCCGAGCTTCTTGGCGAGGTCCACTTTGGCCGCCGAGCCGACCACGCCGACCGCGATTCCCCCGCCGTTCTTGACGAACTGCACGCCGTAGGCGCCAAGACCGCCGGTGGCGCCCCAGAGCAGCACCACGTCGCCCTGCTTCATCCTGGCGCCGTGGTCGCTGACCAGCATCCGGTAGGCGGTGCTCGCGCACAGCGGGTTGCACGCCGCCTCCTCCCACGACAGGTGGGCCGGCTTGCGCATCAGCATGCTGGACCGCACGACGCAGTAGTGCGCGAACGAGCCGAAGTTGGTCTCGAACCCCCAGGCCAGCGTGCCCCCCTTGATCGCGTCGTCCTGGGCGAGCGGGCTCTGGTCGTCGACGTAGGCCGGGCTCACCACGACGTGGTCGCCGAGCTTCCAACCACCACGCACCCCGTCACCCATGGCGACCACGACGCCGGCGGCGTCCGAGCCGACCACCTGGTGGGGCTGGTCGTGGCGGGACTCCCACTTGCCCTGGCGGCCGAGGTGCTTGAGGAACTGGAAGGTCGGCAGCGGCTCGAAGATCGCCGACCACACGGTGTTGAAGTTGACCGCGGCGGCCATCACCGCGACCAGGACCTCGTCAGGTGCCAACTCCGGCATTGGCACCCTGCCTAAGCGTAAGGACTTGCGGACGTCCTTGTCGGCGACGCCGCGGAACATGTCCACGTCGTCCTGGTGCAGGTAGGCGGCGTAGTAGTCACTCGGTACGCCGACCCGTGACAGCTCCTCGGGCGACGCACCGTCCACAACGGCCTGACCAAGCGCATCAACGTTCATGTGCCCATCCCTTGTTCGGGTCACGGCGCCATTCGCCGATCTGCCTGGCCTGGCCACGACTGATCCTGTAGCGCCGGTGCGGTTTAATGATCTGGTAAGTAGTTCCCACGCCACGGGGAGTAACTCCGGTGACGATTGAGAGCAAGGCGACCGACAACGCCGCCGCCAAGCCGGCTCGTCGACTTGGCCTGATGCCGCCACCGGTGCGCAAGACGGTGCTGGTCCTGCACGTGATGACGGCCGTCGGTTGGCTCGGGGTCACCTTCGCGGACGTGGTGCTCGGCGCGGCGGTGCTCACCACCGACAGTCCGGACCTCCAGCACGGCATCCTGCTCGCGCTCGGCGTGATCGCCGACGTGCTGTTGATTCCCATTGCCTGGACCGCGTTTCTCACCGGTTTGCTGCTCGCGCTCGGCACCAAATGGGGACTGATCCGCTACAAGTGGGTACTGACAAAGTTCCTGCTGACCACGCTGGTGGTCACGCTCACCACGTTCTCGCTCGCCCCAGAACTCCAGTCACGACGCGACGCGGTGGAGAACACCGCCGGCGACCAGCTCGTGCCGCTGGACGACATGGCGATGATCTCCGCCGGCATCGTGTCGACCTCGATCTACACCATCTGCGTACTGCTATCGGTGGTCAAACCCTGGGGCCGCACCCGCTGGGGACGCTGAGCCGGGCGACCGGATTCGCGGATCCCGCATCGACTCACTCCCTACTCCGCGCCGCTGTCGGCCAGGTCGAGCCACCACTTGCTGGCCCGTGCCCACTCGATCGTCCTGGCCAGCCCGTCCTCCAGCGAGGTCTCGCACGTCCAGCCGAGGACGGTGCGGGCCTTGGTGTTGTCCGGAATCCGGCGGGTGAGGTCCTCATAGGACTTACCGAGCTTGGCCCCGGTGTCCACATGGTGCAGTTCGACGTCCGGCCCGGCCAGCTTGACGATCAGCTCGGCCGCGTCGCCGATGGTGGTCTCGGTCATGCTGCCGATGTTGAACACCTCACCGATCGCCTGCGGACTGTCCGCGGCCAGCAGCGTGCCGGCGATGGCGTCGTCGATGTAGGTGAAGCACCTGGTCTGCAGGCCGTCGTCGTAGACGACGACCGGCTTGTCGTTCAACGCCCGGTGCACCGAGCGGCTGACGATGAAGCCCGGCCGCTGTCGGGGCCCGTAGGCGTTGAAGTAGCGCACGATCGTCGCCTCGAGGCCGCGCTGGCGGACGAAGGCGAACGTGAGGTGCTCGGTGAGCGCCTTGCTCGAGCTGTAGGTCCAGCGGTCGGCGGCGGTCGCGCCGAGCACCCGGTCGTCGTCCTCGCGCCACGGCACCGCCGGGTTCTTGCCGAACACCTCGCTGGTGCTGGCCACCACGACCTTCGCGCCCGCGTCGGTGGCCAGGTCGAGGACGTTGCGGGTGCCGGTGAAGTTGACGTCGATGACGTCCAGCGGCCGGGCGAGGTAGTTGTCCACGCCGACCACCGCGGCCAGGTGGTACACCACGTCCACGTCGGCGGTGATGGCCCCGGACAGCGCCTCGCGGTCCAGGATGTCGCCCGGCAGGTACTTGGCGTGCCGGCGGGCGGTCTGCTGCCAGTCCGGCGGCGGCGCGCCGTCGAAGATGATGACCTCGTCACCGCGAGCGATCAACTGCTCGACCAGGTGACTGCCGATGAACCCACACCCACCGGTAACCACCACGCGGCTCATCGGCCGACTCCGCGGTAGTCGTAGCCGAGGGCGCGTAGTTCGGCGATCTTCTCGCGGGAGTAGTAGGCGCGGCCGTCGAGCACCAGGCAGGACTGCGCGACCGGCAGGTTCGCGTAGTCGATGTCGGTGAAGTCGCGGTGCAGGGCCAGCACGGCCACGCAGTCGGCGTCGCGCACCGCGTCGGTCAGCGAGGTCGCCAGTGGCCGGCCGAACATCTTCTCCGCCTCGGCGGCGTCGACCAGCGGGTCGTAGACGACCACCTCGCCGCACGCCCGGTCCAGCGCCTCGACCGCGTCCTTGGTCGGGGTCGCGCGCAGGTCGCCGGTGTTGTTCTTGAACGCCAGCCCGAGCACCGCGATCTTCGAGGTCGCCGGGTCCTTGCCGAGCTTGGTCAGACCGTCGACGGCCAGCTGGGCGGTGTACTCCGGCATGCCGGCGTTGACCGCGCGGCCGGCGGGGGCGGTGAGGATCTCCAGGCCGCGCTCGCGGGCGGAGTACCAGACCATCCACGGGTCCTTGGTCAGGCAGGAGCCGCCGACCCCGACGCTGGGCAGCAGGATGTTGACCATGCCCTTGCCCTTGGGGATCGAGTTCGCGGCGGCGATGACCTCCAGCGCGTCCACGCCGAACAGCGCGGAGAACTTCGCCAGCTCGTTGCCGAGCGCGATGTTCAGGTCGATCCACCAGTTGTCGGCCAGCTTCACGATCTCCGCGGCCTCCAACGAGTCCAGCGCGATCACCTCGACACCGAGGGCCTGGCGCCAGAACTCGGCGGCGTCGGCCGCGCTGTCCGCGTCCAGCCCGCCGGCCACGATCGGGAACGTGTTCAGCTCGTGCAGGGCGGTGCCCTCGGCCAGCCGCTCGGGGGTGAAGGCCAGGCCGAAGTCCTCGCCGCCGATCAGCCCGCTGCTCTGCAGCAGCGGCAGCACCAGGCTGCGGGTGGTGCCCGGCGGCACGGTGCTCTTGAGCACGACCAGCTGACCGCGGCGCAGGTTGCGCGACAGCTCCCGGATCGCGCTCTGCAGCTGCTCATCGGCCAGCGAGCCGTCCTCGCGGACCGGTGTGCCGACGGTCATCAGCACCACGTCGGCCCCGCCCGCCTCGGCGGCGTCGGTGGACACCCGCAGCTTGCCGGCCTCGATCCCGGCGAACAGCAGCTCGGGCAGACCCTGCTCCTCGAACCGGCAGAAGCCGGTGTTCAACTCGTCGATGAGTCGGGAGTCGGTGTCGATCCCCACCACGTCGAGGCCACGATCGGCGAGCGTCGCCGCGATACATGAACCGACGTATCCGAGACCGATAACCGCTACTTTCAGTTCATGTTGCCCAGAAATGAATCGCATTGAACAGCTCCTCAGCAGAGCGACGGCCGCCATCGATACCGCTAAGGTTGACGTCGCCGCTGTCCCCACGTAGTGGGCCGGTGGTCACCAGGGAACCGGGAATTCGTCACGTTCTCGATCCGGCCACGAGCGGAAAACTCGCCGAAAAAACGCCGAATGCCGCCCGGATTCGAGCGGCATTCGGTGGTTTTCGCCAGGGTCAGGCGGCGCGCAGGCCGAGTTCGGCGACCACCGCGCGCACCGCGGCGATCACCTCGCTGACCTGATCGTCGGGCAGGTGCGGGCCGATGGGCAGGCTGAGCACCTCGCCGGCGAGCTGTTCGGCGATCGGCAACGAGCCCTCCGTCAGCGCCGCGTCGGCGTAGGCGGGCGAGCGGTGCGGGGGCACCGGGTAGTGGATCAGCGTGCCGATCCCCGCGGAGGTGAGCCGTTCCTGCAGTTCGGCCCGCCGCTGGTCGCGCACCACGAACAGGTGCCAGGCGGGCTCGTGGTCGGGCGCCACCGCCGGCAGCACCAGCCCGTCGAGGCCGGCGAGCTCGGTCTGGTAGCGCTTGGCCACCGCGGCCCGGCGGGCGTTCCAGGTGTCCAAATGCGACAGTTTGACCCGCAGCATGGCCGCCTGCAGCTCGTCGAGCCGGGAGTTCGTGCCCTTGACCTCGTTGTGGTACTTGACCCGCGACCCGTAGTTGCGCAACAGCCGCACCTGGTCGGCGATCTCCTGGTCGTTGGTGACCACGGCACCGCCGTCACCGAACGCGCCGAGGTTCTTCCCAGGGTAGAAGGAGAACGCCGCCGCGCGCCGGGCGCCGATCCGCTGGCCGCGGTAGCGGGCGCCGTGTGCCTGGGCCGCGTCCTCGATGACCGCGAGGTCGAACTGGTTCGCGACCACCTCGATGGCGTCCAGGTCGGCCGGCCTGCCGTAGAGGTGCACGGCGAGGATCGCCCTGGTGCGATGGGTGATCGCCGCCTCGATCCGCGCCGGGTCGAGGTTGAACGTGCTCGGGTCGGGTTCCACCGGGACCGGGGTGGCCCCGGCCGCGGTGACCCCGAGCCAGGTGGCGATGTAGGTGTTGGACGGCACGATGACCTCGTCGCCGGGGCCGATGCCCAGCGCCCGCACGATCAGCTCGATCGCGTCGAGACCGGAGCCGACGGACACGCAGTGCCGGCCGCCGCAGTAGGCGGCGAACTCGGCCTCGAACGCCTCGCACTCCGGCCCGAGCAGGTACCAGCCGGACTCGAACACCCGCTGGGACGCCGCGTCCAGCTCAGCGCGCAGCTCCTGGTACGGCCCGCGCAGGTCGAGGAAGGGGACCTTCATGCGATCCTCCGGGCGTCGGCGTAGAAGTCGTCGTAGTGCTGGTAGTACTCGGTCGGGTCGTAGGGCTCGTTGACCAGCCACAGCCCGACCGCGTCCGCGGTGTACTTACGCATGTCGCCCCACACCATCGGGCCCACGTACAGGCCCCGGCTGGGGTTGTCGAGCAGGAAGGTCTCCCGGTTGAAGCCGTCGTCGACGGTGACCTCGAAGCTGCCGTGCACGGCGGTGATCAGCTGGTGGATCCGGCGGTGGCCGTGGCCGCCCCGGTCCATCCCGTCCGGCACGTGGTGCACGTAGAACGCCCGCTTGATCTCGAAGTCGATCTCGGCGCCCGGCTGTACCACGGTGAGCTTGCCGCGGGGGTCGCCGTGTTCGGTGAGCTGGACCATTCGGCAGGGGTTGATCCGACCGACTACCGTGTGCTGGTCCTGGGTACCTGGCCCTGGCAATACGTCGGTCACCCGACACCACCTCACTGATTTAGCGTGCAGATGGCAATGACGGTCCCATTCGAACAGTCCCACACAGTAGGGCGAAATTCCCGGGTAACCGGGACCGGTTCCCAGCGCGGTTCCCGGCCCCCTTGGCGCTCGATCGAGACCCCCTCGAATATTTCCTACCGGCCCGGTTTCGTGTTTAGCATGGCGGTCATGCGTGTTGTCTTCTCGGGCCTTCCGTCGTTCGGACATTTCCTCCAACTGCTGCCGCTCGCGATCGCCACGCGCGACGCCGGCCACGACGTCACCGTCGCCACCGGCGAGGTGCGGCACTCCTTACTCGCCGACCTCGGCCTCAACCCCGTGCGCGCCGGCCGGTCGACCAACGACGTGGTCGCCGAGGCGACCACGCAGGTGCGGGCCGAGACCCCGGGCTTCGACGACCTTGAGCAGCGGGCCGCCATCGAGGTGATCTCGCGGAAGTTCAGCTGGCTCATGACCAAGGCGTTCGTCGACGACCTGGCACCGGTGCTGGCCGACTTCCGGCCGGACCTGCTGATCCACGGGGCATACAGCCCCGGCCCTGGCCTGGCCGCCCGGCTGGCCGACGTTCCGGCGCTGTGCCACGGCACCGGCCGGCCGCGCTCGGACGAGGACACCCTGATGGCCAGCTCCGGGCTGGTACTGCGGGACTACGCGGCCACCCTGGGCATCACCCTGCCCGACGCGTACCCGATCTACCTCGGCAACAAGTTCCTCGACATCTGCCCGCCGTCGCTGGACGACCCCCGGTTCATGGCCACCGCAGACCGCACCGAGCTGCGCCTGGTGCCGTTCAACGCCCACCAGGGCGAGCTGCCGGCCTGGGTGCGCGACCGGGACCGCGACCGGCCGCTGGTGTTCCTGTCGCTTGGCACCGAGTCCGACTCGGTGGAGATGCTGCGCGCGGCCATCGACGGTCTGTCTACGTTGGACGCGACGGTGTTGGTCGCCTCCGGCAAGCTGGCGCCATCCGCGCTCGGTGACGTGCCGGACAACGTGGTGCTCGAGGGCTGGGTGCCCCAGGCCGACCTGCTGCCGCACGTCGACCTCGTGGTGCACCACGGCGGCAACGGCACCACCTTCGGCTCCATGCACGCCGGCCGCCCGCAGCTGTTCCTGCAGAACAGCCCCGGCCCGGACCAGCTGCTCAACGCCGAGATGGTGTGCGCCGCGGGCGCCGGCGAGCGGCTGCTGTTCGCCGAGGTCACCGCAGAAGCCGTGGCGGCCAAGGGCAAGGCGTTGCTCGCGGACACCGCCCGGCTGGACGCCGCGCTGGAGATCGCCAAGGAGATGGAAAGCATGCCATCACCCGACGAGGTCGCGAGCCAGCTCCCGCAACTGGCCGGCTGACCCGGCCCCGGCTGCGATGCCCTGAATGAGGCATTGGCGACGTTCAACGTCCGCAATGAGGCATTCAGGGCGGTCAGGCCGCGGAGCGGGGGGCCCGGTTGGCGCCGGGCACCTCCGCTTCGCGGTCCAACAGCAGCTGCTGCAACGCCACCACCGTCACGCCGCCGACGATCTCCCGGCGGCTGATCATGCCCTGGATGTCGGCGAACGGAATCCAGTACACCCCTTCGGACTCGAAGGGGTCGGACGCCGGGCCGGTGTAGGTCGCCTCCTCGGCGAGGTAGACGTACTGCGCGGCGTCGGCGATGCCCGCGATCGGCTGGATATAGGCGATCTCGCGCAGCTTGTCCGGCCGCCAGCCGGTCTCCTCCTCCGCCTCGCGCATCGCCGCGTGTGCCGGCTGTTCACCTTCGTCGACCCAACCGCCTGGCAGTTCCCAGTTCCAGGCGTCGGTGGTGATCCGGTGCCGCCAGACCATCAGCACCCGGTCGGTCGCCCGGTCGACGATGGCGATGCCGATCGACGGCCGCACCTTGAGCACGTGGTGCTCGTAGCGGCCGCGACCCGGAACCTCCACATCGGACAGATAAAGGCCAAGCCATGGGCAGCTATAGATCTGCCGTTCCCCGAACACCGTCCACTGCATCTGCTCTCCTAACCTCGGGCTCTGGTATTCCCGACCGCCACGCCAGCAGCAGCGCGGGTACCGCGCTCGCGATGGCCAGCACCAGCGGTAACCAGAACACGTTGCCGAAGGCGAGGTGGACGGCGTCGGGATTCCTGGCGAGCTGCGCGTCGAGCACGACGACGAACAACGCGACCGCGCTGGACGCGCCGAAGTCCCCGATGACGCTGAACGTCGCGGTCGCGTGCGGTATCCGCGCCGGGTCGAGCCTGCGGTAGGTCGCGGTCATCGCCGGCATCATCGTGCACCCGGTGCCGACCCCGATGATCCACAGCGACAGCCCGAGCCGCAGGTAGTTGCCGTCGTCGCCGGCCTGGGTGAAGGAGACGAAGCCGGCCACGATCAGCGGAATCCCGCACAGCACGATCATCCCCGGTTTGCCCCGGTCCACGATGCGCCCGGCGATGGGCATCATCATCGCGACCCCGAGTCCCTGGGGCACCAGCAACAGCCCGGCGTTGAGCGGGGTCTCCCCGCGCGCGAGCTGGTAGTACAGCGGCAGCACCATCATCGCGCCGCTGAGGATCGCGTTGGCCAGGAACAACACGCCCGCCGCCGAGGCGAACGTGCCGTTGGCGAACAGCCGGATGTCCAGCAGCGGCTTGTCCACCCGGCGGGCGTGCCGGACGAACAACGCCAGCAGCACCACCCCGGCCGCCGAGGGCAGCAGGAACGACGCCGAGGTGAGCGCCGCCATCGAGGACACGTTCACCAGCCCGTAGACCGACAGCGTGACCCCGGGGCAGAGCAGGAAGAAGCCGCGGGCGTCGATCCGGTCCCGCTCCGTCGGCTGGTCCCGGTCGAAGATCCGCGCGGAGAGCAGGATCGCGATCAGCCCGATCGGCAGGTTGATCAGGAAGATCCACCGCCAGGACACCAGGTCGAGCACGATCCCGCCGATCACCGGCCCGAGCACCGGGCCGAGCACCAGCGGCACGCCGACCAGGCTCATCGCCCGGCCCATCCGCTTTGGCCCGGCGACCCTGGCCACCATCGCGGTGCCCACCGGACCGAGCATGCCGGCGCCGACGCCCTGGATCACCCGGAAGAGGATCAGGCTGGCCGGCGACCAGGCCAGGCCACACAGCAGCGAGCCGAACGTGAACAACGCCAACGCGCCGAGCCAGAGTCTCCTGGCGCCGAACCAGGCCGTCGCCCAGCCGGTGAGCGGCACGACCATGGCCGAGGCCAGCAGGTAGACCGTGGTGACCCACTGGATCGTGGCCAGGTCGGAGTCGAACACGTCGGCCAGCGTGTGCAGCGCGACGCTGATGATGGTCATGTCGATGATCGGGGTGACCGCGCCGAGCGCGACGATCATCGCGACCGCGAGCACCTTGCGGTCCAGCGGCTCGCTGAGCTGTTTGCCCGCCATGCCGGTCTAGCCCCGCGCCGCTGGCTCTGCGCCGGCGGGGGCCTGGTCGCCGCCGCCGTCCTGCTGACCGTGACCGTGCCCGTGTTCGTTGCGCAGCTTGGTGTTCGGCAGGAACCAGGCCAGCACCAACGCCACCAGCATCAGGCTGCCGGCCACCGTGAACACCCGCGACAGCCCACCGGTGAACGCCTCGATCACCTGTGGGTAGACCTCGGGCTGGGTGGTCGCCAGCTGCTTGATGGCCGCCGGGTCCTGGTAGACCGCGTTGGCGGTGAGCTCGGAGGTGGCCGCCGAGCCGAGCTGGGCGGCGAGCACCGCGCCGAACGCGGCCGCGCCGATGGCCGAGCCGATCACCCGGATGAAGTTGGCCTGCGCGGTGATCGTGCCCAGCTCCCGGCGGCTGACCAGGTTCTGCAACGCGATGATCAGCTTGGAGATCACCATGCCCATGCCGACGCCGAGGACCGCCTGGAACAGCCACAGCTGCCAGGCCGGCGTGCCGGCGTCCAGCAGGGACAGCAGGAACAGCCCGCCGCTCATCGTGGCCACCCCGGCGACCACCACGACCTTGGTCCGCCCCAGCAGCGCGGCGATCAGCCAGCCGGACAGCCCCGAGCCGAGCATGACCGCGATCATCAGCGGCAGCAGGTTCAGCCCGGCGACCGTCGGGTCGTCACCCCGGACGACCTGGAGGTAGATCGGCAGGAAGAAGTACGCGCCGATGGTGGCCACGCCGATGACGAAGGTGATCACCATGGCCAGGCTGATCTCCGGGGTGCGGAACAGCGCGAGTGGCACGATCGGCTCCTTGGCCCGCTTCTCCCACACCAGGAACAGCGCGATCAGCACCACCGCGGCGGCGATCAGGCCGATGATCTGCGGCGAGCCCCAGGCGTACTCGGTGCCGCCCCAGATGCTGATCAGCACGAGCACCGAGATGACCGCGACCAGCAGCGTCGCGCCGAGGTAGTCCACCGAGGTCTGCCGGCTGACCCGGGGCAGCCGGAGGTTCCTGGCCAGCACGAACAGCCCGATGAGGCCGATCGGCACGTTGATCCAGAAGCACCAGCGCCAGGAGACGTACTCGGTGAACGCGCCGCCGACCAGCGGCCCGGCCAGCGAGGCGAGCGCGTACATCGCGCCGACCATGCCCTGCACCCGGCCGAGCTGGCGGGGCGGCACGACGCTCGCGGAGATGGTGAACGCGAGCACGACCAGCCCACCGGCGCCGATGCCCTGCACCGCGCGGAAGATCACCAGCTGGGTCATGTCCTGGCTGAACCCGACCAGCAGCGAGCCGACGGTGAAGATGCCGATGGAGAACATGTAGACCGGCTTGGGGCCGTAGAGGTCGCCCAGCTTGCCGTACAGTGCCATGGCGGCCGTGGTGGTCAACAGGTAGGACGTGACTACCAGTGAGAAGGCGTCGATCTGGCCGAACTCGCCGACCATGGTCGGCAGTGCGGTGCCGACGATCGTCTGGTCGAGCGCGGAGAGGAGCTGCCCGGTGAGCAGCACCATCAGCACCGTCCGCAGCTGCCACGGCGCGAGCCCGACCTGTGGCGACCGTGCGTCCGGTGGGTTGCCTTCGGCCATCGGGGCCTCCTCTTGCGCTGGGCGTAGGTCGGTCAAGCGTGCGCTCTCCGGTGTCCCACCCGCGTCCAGCGGACGTCCCACCGAAACTGGGAAAGTGTCCACTTCAGCCGTGATGACAGGAAACGGTCATTTTCTCGAGCTGGCGTTGAAGAAGGTTCGAGTGGCCCGCTAGAACGTCCTCTGTGGCGGTTTACCAGGTGGTCACGAGAATGCGTGGTGTGATGGTGAATGACAAACGCGGGATATGGGGGCTGTTCGTTCCCCTGTACATGAGCCAGTTCCTGGCGATCGGCTTTCTGTTCACCGCCCTCACGGCGATTTCCCGGGATCGGGGCAACGATCTCGAGGACGTCGGGGTCATCTACGTGCTCGGCATGGTCTGGGCGGTGAAGTTCCTGTGGGCGCCGCTGGTCGACAAGTTCGGCTCGAGCAAGCGCGGGCACTACCGCTCGTGGCTGCTGTGGACCCAGCCGCTGTCGGTGCTGGCGATCCTCGCGATCATCCCGCTGGACGTGGTGAACGACCTGTGGGTCATCCTGGCCGCGCTGGCCGTGGTGGCGATCCTGTCGGCCACCCAGGACGTGGCCACCGACGCGCTCGCGGTGCGCACGATCAGCGCGCGCGGCCGGGGCGGGATCAACGGCCTGCAGGTGGGCGCCGGGTTCGTCGGCGACATCATCGGCGGCGGGCTGGTGCTGGTGGTCTACGACTGGTGGGGCTGGACGCCGGCGATCCTGACGCTCGCGGTGTGCACCGCGCTGCCGATCATCGGGGTCAAGCGCTACCGGGAGCCGGCGCTGGTCCAGGTCACCCAGGCCGCGCCGCGACCGACGATGCGCTCGCTGTTCCGTCAGCGGGGCGCGGCCAGGTGGGCGTTCGTGCTCACCCCGTTGATGGCCCTTGGCATGCCGGGGGCCTACGGCCTGATGGTGCCGATCATGATGGACGCCGGGGTGTCCATCGGCGCGGTCGGCCTGCTGACCAACGGCATCGGCGGCGCGATCGGGTGTGTCGCGGCGATCGCGGCCGGGCTGCTGATCCCTCGGCTGGGGCGCAAGCGGGCACTGGTGCTCTACGGGCTTGGCCAGGTGGTCGCGATCGCGGCGATGCTGCCGTTGGTGTTCAGCGGCGGCATGTTCTGGGTGCTGACCGCGATCGTGCTGCTGAACATCTTCAACACCGCGTCCTACGCGGCGATGTACACGATCAACATGGACTACGCCCGGCCGGCGAGCGCCGGCTCGGACTTCACCGTGCAGACGAGCATCTCCTACGCGCTGCGCTTCGGCAGCGCGGGCATCATCCTCGGCCTCGCCAGCTCGTTCGGCTACGCCTGGGCGCTGGTGGTCTGTATGGGACTGGCCGCGCTCGGCGTGATCGCCACCATCGCGCTGTTCATCGAGAAGGACGATCCCGACCAGACAGCTGCCGAGGACTCCGCCGTGCAGGTGCCGCAACCGGCTTAGCCAGGCCGAAATCCGGTACGGACGCCGGGTCGGGGCCGGTCCCCGATCCGGCGTTGCGCGTTCCTTGAGGCTGCCTCCGTATAAACGAAAAGCGTTGGGTCACAACGCAGACGAGGGTAGGAGTGAGCATGTCCGACACGAAGCCGTTCCTGTGCGGGCCGCAGGAAGGCCGGGCCATCTGGCACTTCGGCTCGCTGGTTGTCTTCCGGGCGACCGGTGAGGACACCGGCGGTCAGTACTGGCTGGCGGAGATGTCCTGCAACCGCGGCTACGGTTCGCCGGTTCACGTGCACAGCAGGGAGGACGAGCTCTTCCACATCCTCGAGGGCGAGATGAGCATCGAGGTCGGTGGGCAGCTGTACAACGCGACCGCCGGGTCGTCGGTGTTCCTGCCGCGCGACGTGCCGCACTCGTACAAGGCGGAGTCCGACACCGTGCGCACGCTGGTGCTCGGCACCCCGGCCGGCTACGAGAACTGGTTCTTCGAGACCGGAACGGCCGCCGAGACGCTGGAGATCCCCGCGTTCGACCCGTCCACGTTCCCCGACTTCGGCGCGGTGATCGCCTCGACGCAGAAGTACGGTGGGCAGGTGCTCGGGCCACCCCGGGACTGACCACCATGATCATCGACGTTCACGGGCATGTCACGCCGCCGGAGTTGTTGAAGCGTTTTCCCATGCCGCCGAGTCTCGGCGACATCGATGGCATGGTGGCGCGTAAGGCGGCGCTGGGCATCACCACCACGGTGGTCGGCAGTCCGGTCGGCGCGGGCACGATGCTGCCGATCCCGGGGATCGACAACTACGCGCAGTCCGCGGACTCGCTGGCCAGCTTTCACGACTGGGTCGGCGAGACCGTGCGGGAGAAGGGCGGCCGGCTGGCCGGTTACGTCTACGTCAACCCGCTCGAGGGGTCGGCGAGCGTGGCTCGGGCGGCGGAGTTGTTGGCAGCGCCCGAGTTCGTCGGCCTGATCGTGAACTCGAGTGTGCGCGGGGAGTTCCTCAACGACGCGCGCAGCGACGAGTTCTTCGCCATGGCCGAGCAGACCGGGGCACCGGTACTGCTGCACCCACCGGCGGTGCCGGTCGGGGCCGACGCGATGAAGGCGGTCGGCGCGATCGAGCACGTCGTGCGTCCGTGTGACATCACGATGGGCGTGGCGGCGATCCTGCTCGCCGGGCGGCTGCAACAGTTCCCCGGGCTGAAGCTGATCGCGCCGAACGCCGGCGGCGCGCTCGCCCTGCTCGCCGAGAAGCTGGACATGGCGCAACGTCGCGACAATGTGGACGGACCGCCGATCTCCCAGCAGCTGCGCCAGATCTACGTCGACACCGGCACCCCGTCGGTCACCGCGTTGCGGGCGGCCGCCGAGGTGTTCGGGCCGGACCGGATGCTGTTCGGTACCGACTCGCCGCCGTTGGCGACCCCGCTTGACGCGGCACTCGAGGCGGTCGACGCCCTCGGCCTGTCCGAAGTGGACAAGTCGAAGGTGTTGTTCGGCAACGCGGCGGAACTTTTCGGGCTGGATTCGGTCGGGTTGAGGAGGGCGTCATGACCGAGCGGCAGCGGGTGCTGGTGGTCGGCGGGTACGGCGGTCTTGGTGCGGTGATCTGCGAGCAGTTCGCCGCCCAGGGTGCCGAGGTGGCCATCGCCGGCCGGTCGCTGGACAAGGCGACCGAGCTGGCGGAGAAGCTGGCCGCCGACGGGCACACCACGCTGCCGGTCGCGCTGGACGTCGTCGACTCGGCAAGCATCGACGCCGCCGTGTCCGAAGTGGACGCGGCATTCGGCGGGATCGACGTGCTGGTCAACTCGGCGAGCAAGCTGATCACCGTGCCGGCAGAGCACTTCGACGAGCGGCAGTGGATCGAGGTCGTTCAGGCCAACCTGGTCGGCGCCTTCCTGCTGTCCCAACGAGTTGGCCGGCACATGCTGGCCAACGGCGCCGGGCGGATCATCCACCTGTCGTCGGTCCGTGGCGACGCGGGCGGGCGGATGGGCTTCTCCGCGTACGGCGCGAGCAAGGCGGGGGTCAACCTGCTGGTGAAGCAGTTGGCGACGGAGTGGGGTGCGCGCGGGGTCACGGTGAACGCGGTGGCGCCCGGGTTCATGCGGACCGACTTCGTCGAGGCCGCGCAGCAGAACGAGCAGTTCGTTGCCCGGTTGCGGCAACGGATCCCGATCGGCCGGTTCGCCGAACCGGACGAGGTGGCAAGCGCGGTGACCTACCTCGCCTCGCCACTGGCCCGGTTCGTCAACGGCCAGGTCATCTACGTCGACGGCGGCGTGACCGCCAGCCATTGATTCCCTTGTGATGGAGGTAAGGATGTCCACCTGGCACGCGCTGCACTACCCGATCAAACGGGGTAGTGAGGAGGCGGTCAAGGAGCTGTTCCGTACCAGCGGACGGCCCCAGTTCGAGATCACCGCACCGGACGGCACGGTCGTCGGCCGGCTGTTGGCCACCATGGCGTTCGTCGGCGAGGGCTCGGCGATCCGGGTCATCGAGGTCGACGGTCCGCTGCCGGTGGTGGCCGCGCACATGAGTCGTCAGCCCGAGGTCCGGGAGTTCGAGCGCCAGCTCGAGGAGCACCTGACCGAGGACCGCGACATGCTCACCCCGGAGGGCGCGCGGGCGTTCTTCCAGAAGGCCGGCATGGAGAACGTGCTCAACCGGCGCGCGCCGGGCACGAGCGCCGAGGCGGCCTGATGGAGATCGGGGTCGGCCTGCCCAGTGTCATCCGGGACGTGCCCGGTGACACGGTGCTGGAGTGGGCCAGGGAGGCGGACCGAGCGGGGTTCACCACCCTGGCCACCCTCGACCGGTTGGTCTACGACAACTACGACTGCCTGACCACCCTGGCGGCGGCCGCCGCGGTGACCGAGCGGGCGAAGCTGGCGACGACCATCATGATCTCGCCGCTGCAGTCCAACACCGCGTTGCTCGCCAAGCAGGCCGCGACGGTCGACCGGCTCTCCGGCGGTCGGCTGGTGCTCGGGCTCGCGGCGGGCGTGCGGCCGGACGACTTCCGTGCGAGCGGGGTCGACCTGGCCGGGCGGGGCAAGCGGGTCGAGGCGCAGGTGGCCGAGCTGCGGGAGATCTGGTCGGGCGCCCGGCGTGGGTTCGCCGGCGGCATCGGGCCGACGGTGGCCGCGCCACCGCCGATCCTGATGGGTGGGCACTCGCCGGCGGCGCTGGCGAGGACCGCCAGGGTGGCCGATGGCTGGATCTCCGGTGGCGGCGGCGTCGACATGTTCGCCGGCGGTGTGGTCGCCCTGCGCAAGGCCTGGCAGGAGGCCGGGCGCGACGGTGCGCCGAGGTTGGTGGCGCTGACCTACTTCGCGCTCGGGTCGGGGGCGGCGGAGTTGGCCGACGGTTACCTCAACGACTACTACGGTTTCGCACCGCCGTACGCGCAGCTGGTGTTGCGCAACGCGGCGGTCGGCGAGGCGAAGCTGACCGAGACGCTCTCCCGGCTGACCGACATCGGCTGTGACGAGGTCATCCTCGCTCCCTGCGGGTCCTCTTTGGACCAGCTGAAGGAGCTGCGTGAGGTGGTCGGCAAGTAGGGGTCACGACCACGGCCGCTCACCCATGCTGGGTGGGCGGCCGTTGTCATATCCCCGTGGCGCCGCGCGCCGGGCCCGCTTGACCGCGAGTCCCCTGGTGACCGCTGGCAGGCACCAGAGCAGCATCAGCGCGAGGAACGGGACGAGCAGCACCAGCGCCCAGAGGTCGCCCGAGCCGCCGTCCACCACGCCGTAGACGACCACGCCGATGGGACCCAGCGTCAGCAGCACGCAGAGCACGCGCGCCGCCCGCAGGCCAAGCCCGGTAAGCAGGGCGCTGACCCCGAGCAGGGCGATGACGCCCAGGGTCGTCGCCGCGATGACGACCTGGCCCTCGGCGCTGGCGACGAAGTCCGGCTCGGCCATGGGGATGGACTTCCGCTCAGCCGCCTCCAGGAACTCCACCTTGCGGCGCAACCCCATGACCCAGAAGACGGCGAGGCCGGTCAACAGCACGGACACCCCGAAGGTGATCCACTTGACCACCGTGAGCGCACGAGTGGACGGTGGCGGCCCGGGTGGCGGATAACGATACTGCGGCGCGAACTGCTGGTACATCGGGCGGTTCCCCTGCTACTGGCCTGTGCCACAAAGGACACAGGCTAGGAGGGTCGAACACGCCGTGCTGTCCGGCGTTCGCCGGACAGCACGGCGGGGGTCAGGCCGCCCGGCCCTCGGCGCGGGCGAGGATCTCCTGGCGGAGGGCCTTCTTGTCCACCTTGCCGACGGCGGTCAGCGGGAAGTCGGCGACCAGCTCCAGTTGTTGGGGGTGCTTGAACTTCGCCACCCCCCGCGCGGCGAACAGGTCCCGGATCTCGGCCAGGCCAAGCGAGTATCCGTTGTGGACCACCACGCACACGCACACCAGCTCGCCGTACTCCGGGTCGGGTAACGCGATCGCGGACACCCGGCGCACCGCGGGCAGCAGGTCGACGACCGCCTCCACCTCCGGTGCGGAGATCTTCTCCCCGCCCCGGTTGATCAGGTCCTTGACCCGGCCCTCCACCACGAAGTTGCCGTTGGGCGCCCAGCGAACCAGGTCACCGGTGCGGTACCAGCCGTCCGGTGTGTACGCCCTGGCGTTGTGCTCCGCCGCGCGGAAGTAACCCCGCGGGGTGTACGGGCCCCTGGTCAGCAGTTCGCCCGTGCCACCGAAGGACACCGGCTCACCCTGCTCGTCGACGATCAGGATCTCGTCGGCGTCGCTGATCGGGCGGCCCTGGGTGTGGTTGGTGACCGACGCCGGGTCGCTCGGCCGGGTGTAGTTCAGCAGGCCCTCCGCCATGCCGTACACCTGTTGGAGCGTGCAGCCGAGCGCCGGGCCGATCCTGGCGGCGAACGCCGGGTCGATCACCGAACCGCCGACCTGTACCAGCGCCAGCGTCGACAGGTCGCTCGTGGTCGTCGCGGCGGCCTCCACCCAGCGCTGCGCGATCGCCGGCACCAGCGAGGTGACCGTGACCGCCTCGCGCTCGATCACCGGGAAGGCGACCTCCGGTTTCGGCGAGCGGATCATCACCACCCGGCCGCCGTGGATCAACGTCGCCAGGATCCCGGGGGAGCCGAGCGGGAAGTTGTGCCCCATCGGCAACGTCACCAGGTACACCGTGTCGGTGTCGAAGCCGCACACCTCGCCGCTCTGCCTGGCGTTGTACTCGTAGTCCTGGTGGGTGCGGCTGATGATCTTCGGAGTGCCGGTGGTCCCGCCGGAGAGCAGGAACAGCGCGATCTCGCTCGGGTCGGGCGCCTGCGCGTCCAGCCGGGCCCGCAGCCTGGTCGGCTCCTGGCCGCGCTCCACCAGTGTCCGCAGGTCCACATTGGACCCGAAGGTCTCGCCAAGTACCAGCACCTCGCACGGCCGGCCGCGCGACTCGGCCAGTTCGGTGGCCAGCCGCTGGTGGTCGAACTTCTGCCAGGTGTCCGGCACCACGATCGCGCGCACGTTCGCCAGCTCGGCCAGGTAGCTCAGCTCGTGCTCGCGGTGGGCGAGCAGCGCGAGTACCGGCGCCACGCCGATCCGTTGGCAGGCAAGGAACAGCGCGACGAACTCCCAACTGTTCGGCAGCTGCACCAGGATGTTGTCCCCGTCGCGCAGCCCGAGGTCCAGCAGGTTGTCGGCGAGCGCGTCGGCGTGCTCGGCCAGATCCCGGTAGGAGATCGCGAACTCGCCGTCGACGATCGCGGTCCGGTCGCCGTGTTCCTGCGCCCAGGTCCACATCCAGTGGCCGAGCGGTTTGCCCCGCCACAGTCCGGCCGCGACATACCGCTCGACGAACTCGGCTGGCCACGGAGTGAATCCGTCACGCTTCATTACTCTGTCCTCCCTTGTCAGGCCGCGGCCGCTGGTGGTGCCTGGGTCTCGCCGGCCAGCAGCTCGGCGAGAAAGTCACTGATCGCCCGCACGGTCGGCGAGTTCCACAGCAGCGTCGCGGGCAGGCTCACCCGGAACTGGCGCTCCAGCCGGCCGCGGATGAGCTGGGTCATCACCGAGTCGAGGCCCATCTCGATCAGCGGTCTGCGCACGTCCAGCTCGTCGAGTCCGAGCTTGAGCTCGGCGGCCACCTGGACGGCCACCTCACCGGCCAGGTACTCGCGCAGCTCGGCGTCGCGCAGCCCGGCCCACGGTGTGCCGCTGGCGGTCGGGCCGGGCACCTGTTCGGCGGACAGCTCGGCGAGCAGCGGCGGGCGGCGCATGCCGGGCAGCCGGGGAATCGTGCGCAGCACGGCGACGTGGTTGACCGGTTGCCGTTCGGCGTACTCCCACGACCGGAACGCCTCCGCGGCGGTGATGTCGCCGGTGCCGCGCGCGGCCAGCTCGGCGTCGATCGCGGCCGACGAGGTCGACATGCCAAGCCCGCGCCACGACGTCCACCCGAGGCTCAGCGCGTCGCCCCGGTGGGCGGCCAGCGCGTCGAGCACCGCGTTGCCGGCGGCGTATGCGGCCTGGCCGGGCAGCCCGAGCAGCAGCCCCGCCGAGGAGAACAGCACCAGGAAGTCCAGGCTCCCCGGGCCGAACAGCTCGTGCAGCACCAGCGCTCCCCCGACCTTGGGCGCCAGCACGGACTCCAGCGACGCCAGGTCCACATCGGACGCCAGCCGGTTGTCGAGCACACCGGCCGCGTGCACCACGCCGCGGATCGGCGGCAGGCCGTGGGTCGCGGTGGACAGCTCGCGCGCGGCCTGGGCGGCGTCGGCGACGTCCAGCGCGACCGTGCGCACGGTGACCCCCGCCGCCTCCAGCGCGCGGACCGCCTCGATCCGCCCGGCCAGCGCCGGATCGCTGACCCAGTCCCATTCGGTGCGCGCCGGCAGCGCCTGCCGGCCGGCGAGCACCAGCCTGCGGGCACCCCGGCCGGCCAGCCAGCCGGCCACCTCGAGCCCGAGCACGCCGAGCCCGCCGGTGATCAGATAGGTGCCCCCGGGGTCGCAGGTGACCGGCGGGCGGGTCGGCGCGCCGTCGACCGGGGCGAGCCGGGCGACGGTGAGTTCCGCGTGCCGCAGGGAGATCACGTCCTCGGCCGGGCGGGCGGCGAGTACCAGCCGGAGCAGGCCGGCCGAGCTGAGCGGGTCGTCGGCCGACAGGTCGACGATGCCGCCCCAGAACTCCGGGTACTCGCCGCCGAGCACTCGGCCGGCGCCCCACAGCGCGGACTCGGTGACCGCGTCGAGCGTGGCGGCCGCACGCACCCCGCGGGTCAGGCACCACAGCGCGGGCGGGGACTCCCAGCCGGCGAGCACCTGCGCGGTCCTGGTCAGCAGCCAGGCCGCGGCCGCGGCGTCCGTGCCGGGTGGCGGGACGACCACGACCGCGCTGTTCGGCGTGCCGAGCTGTTCGTCCAAAGAGGACGGATCGGCGGCCGAGGACCACGGCACCCCCGCGTCGGCGAAGGTCTCGCCGAGCTGGGCGGCCAGGCCGGTGTCGCCGACGAACGCCACCGCGTCCAGGTCGGCGCGCTGGCGGGCCGGCAGTTCGAATGGCCGCCACACGATCCGGTGGACCAGCCTGCGCGGGCTGGCCGGGGCGCCGATGTCGCCGTCCAGCACGCCATAGCGCAGGCCGTTGATCGTGGCGACGACCGTGCCGTCCGGGGTGGCGACCGCGACGTCGACGGTGTCCGTCGAGCCGGTGCGCACCCGCACGCTGAGCACCGCCTCCACCGGCGGGTGACCGCCGACGCTGACCCGGCGGATGTGCGCCGGCATCCGCAGGGTCGCCGGGCCGTCGAACACCACCGACGCGGCCGACAGCGTCGCGTCCAAAATGGACGCCCAGGTGACCGGCAGGGTGTCGTCCGGGTCGGCGAGCACGCGGACGAACAACTCGCCCCGGCCGCGCCGGATCCGCTCGATCCGCCACGGGAAGCCCATCGCGGCCACGCCGATGGACGCGAGCCGGTCGATGACGAAGTTCGGGTCGAGCCGCTCGGTGCACCGGCCGCGTAACTCGGCCAGCGGCAACGTGTCCACGCCCGGCGGCTCGGCGACCACCGGCACGGCGGCGGTGGTGTGCGTGAGCCAGCCCGACTCCGGCTCGGCGGGATCGGCCCCGCCGGGCAGCCGGGAGCACAGCCGCAGCGTGCCGTCCATCTGCACCACCTGCAACTCCCGCGCCAGCGCCGGGGACACCGGCACCCGCAGGGAGACGTCGGTCAGCGTGTGCCCGCCCGCGGCGGCGAAGAAGGTGTTGAGCAGCACGGCCGCCGGCACGATCTCGGTGCCCTGCACCGGATGGTCGCCGGGGTATGGCCGGCTGTCGAGGTCGAGCCAGGTCTGCCACAGCCGCACGGTCGACGTGCCGTGCACGGTCAGCGGCGCGCCGAGCAGCGTGTGACTGTCCACTTCGTGCAGTCGGGAGTGCGCGGTGGTGTTGGCCGCCGAGCTGACCCGGTGGTCGCGGTGCTGCCAGGCGATCACCGGCAGCTCGACCAGCCCGCCGCCCTGGTCGCCTGCCGACCAGTCGACCGGGACACCGTGGCAGTGCAGCGCCGCCAGGTTCGCCAGCAGCGATGCCTGCTCCGGCCGGTTGCGGCGCAACGTGTGCGCCACCACCGCGTCGGCGACGCCCTCCTCGGTCAGCACCTCGTTGATCGAGTACGAGACCACCGGGTGTGGCGCGATCTCCACGAACGCGCGGTAGCCGTCGGCGAGCGCGGCCGAGACCGCGTCGGCGAAGCGCACCGGGTTGCGCAGGTTGCCCGCCCAGTACGCGCCGTCGCGCCGGTCGTCGCCGCGCGGGTCGGCAAGCGAGGTCGAGTACACCGGCACGTCGCCCGCGCGCGGGGCCAGGTCGGCGACCGCCTCGGCCAGGTCGTCGACCAGCTGGTCCATGTGGTGGCTGTGGAAGGCGACATCGGAGTTGACCCGCTGCACGTGCAACCCGGCCGCGGTCCACTCCTTGAGCACCACCTCCAGCTCCGCCACGTCCCCGGCGACCACTGTGGACGACGGCGCCGCGGCGATCGCCGCCACCACACCGTCCACATCGGACAGTCGGTGGTCGACGTCGGCGAACGGCAGGTTCACCATGGCCATCGCGCCCTGCCCGGCGACCCGGCGCAGCAGCGCGGAACGCCGGCAGATCAGCCGGGCGCCGTCGGCCAGGTCGAGCATCCCGCCGACCACCGCGGCGGCGATCTCGCCGACCGAGTGGCCGAGCACCGCGGCCGGGGCGAGACCGCGCGCGGTGAGCACCCTGGCCAGCCCGACCTGCATGGCGAAGATCAGCAACTGGATCCGGTCGGTGTGCAGCAGGTCGCCCTCCAGCAGCGCCCGCCTCGGCGAGACCCCGAACTCGGCCAGGCAGATCGGCTCCAGCTCGTCGAGCACCGCGCCGAAGGCCGGCTCGGTGGCCAACAACTCCCGGCCCATGCCGATCCACTGCGACCCGTGCCCGGAGAACACCCACACCGCGCCACGTTCGGCGCCGTCCAGCACCCGGCCGCTGACCAGGCCGTCACGCGGCTCGCCGAGGGGCACCTGGCGCAGCAACGCCATCAGCTCCTCGCGCCCGGCGGCCAGCACCCCGGTGCGGTGGCTCAGGTGCGCGCGCCGGCGGCCGAGGGTGTGCGCGATGTCGGCCAGTTCCAGCCCACTGTCGGCGGCCAACCGGTCGGCGAGCACCGTCGCGTAGTCCCGCACCGCCTCGGACGTGTTGCCGGACAACGGATACACCCGCAACGCGGTCCCCAGGTCCGGCGCCGGGCTGGCCACCCGGGGACCGGGTGCCTGCTCCAGCACCAGGTGCGCGATCGTGCCGCCGTAGCCGTAGCCGGACACGCCCGCGCGGCGCGGGCCGCCGGTGCTCGGCCAGCGGGTCAGCTCGGTGACCACCCGCAGACCCGAGTCGTGCCAGGGGATGTCGGGGTTGGGGGTGGTGTGGTTGAGGCTCGGCGGGATGGCCGCGTGCTCGATCGCGAGCACCGCCTTGATCACCCCGGCGATGCCGGACGCGGCTTCCAGGTGGCCGATGTTCGACTTCACCGAGCCGATCAGGCACGGCCGGTCGGCCGGCCGGCCGACGCCGTAGACCGAGGCGATGGCGCCGGCCTCGATCGGGTCGCCAGCGCGGGTGCCGGTGCCGTGCGCCTCCACGTAGTCCACCGACTCCGGGGTGACGCCCGCCTGCCGGCAGGCCTGGCGCAGCATGTGTTCCTGCGCGTCGCGGCTGGGCGCCATGATCCCGTTGGTGCGCCCGTCCTGGTTGACCGCGCTGCCGCGGATCACCGCGAGCACCCGGTCGCCGTCGCGGTGCGCGTCGTCGAGCCGCTTGAGCACGACCATGCCGCAGCCCTCGCCCCGGCCGTAGCCGTCGGCGGTGGCGTCGAACGACTTGGACCGGCCGTCGGGCGCGAGCGCGCCGGCGGCGTCCATCACCATGGTCAGCCCGGGGGCGAGCATCAGCATCACGCCGCCCGCGATGGCCACCGGCGTCTCGCGCAGGCGCAGGCTCTGGCAGGCCAGGTGCAGCGCGACCAGCGACGAGGAGCACGCGGTGTCCACGACCATGCTGGGGCCGCGCAGGTCGAGCACGTAGGAGACCCGGTTGGCGACCGCGCACATGGACGAGCCGATGCCGGTCCACGCCTCGATCCTCGGCAGGTCCTCCAGCAGCCGGCGGCCGTGGTCGTCGGTGTTGACGCCGACGAACACCCCGGCGTTCGAGCCGGCGAGCGAGCTGGGCACGATGCCGGCGTGCTCCAGCGCCTCCCAGCTGACCTCGAGCGCCATCCGCTGCTGGGGGTCCATCAGCGCGGCCTCACGCGGTGAGATGCCGAAGAAGGCGGCGTCGAATCCATCCACTTCGGACACGAAGCCGCCGAGTCCGGTCATCCGCCGCAGGGCGGCCGCGTTCTCCTGGCTGGACTCCCGGTAGTGCGCCCAGCGGTCGGCCGGCACCTCACCGATCGCGTCCAGGCTGTCGACCAACGAGTTCCAGAACGCCTCCGGCGAGTTGACATCGCCAGGCAGCCGACAACCCATGCCGATGATCGCGATGGCGTCACGGGCGTCTTCCCGAGAGTTCTCCACGGCTCGATCATCCGTTTGCCGCGTCCCGGACACATCGGGCGGCAGTCACACCGGGGCGAGGAACCTCAGGTTCGACGTGGTAGCAGGAACCCGGCCGCCACCAGCCACAACAGCGCGGCGAACCGACCGACCGGGATCAACGTGGTCGCCGCCTCGGTGACGAAGGTGAAGCTGGCGGCCAGCGAGATCCCGGCGATCACCAGCCCGGCGCCCGACAGCCAGGCCGGCAGGATCCCGGCCCGCATGGCGACGATGCTGGCCGCGCCGACGAGCAACGCCGCGGCGGCCACGTGCGCGAACCCGCCGAGTCCGAAGTAGAGGTAGTGCATGGCCCGCCGGACCGCCGGCTCCTCGACCACGCCAGGGTGGGCCATCACCCACTGCACCAGCCCGTTCAACGCGAGGAACACGGCCGCGACCAGCCCGCCAGCCGAGGCGACCGCGATCGGCCCGGGAAGGTGGGGCGCGAGCCTGCGCAGCCGGGTGACCAGCGTGGCGGTGCAGGCGGCCAGCGCGAGCCCGGTGCCGAACTGGAGGAACCCGACCCAGACGACGAGCGTGCTGTGCTCGGCGTAGAAGGTGGCGATGTCCGCGTCGTCGGTGAACGGCGAGGTGTACACCGCGCCGGCGGACACCAGCCCGGCGAGTAGGCTCGCGATGAACAACCCGGCGGTCACCACCGCCGGCACAGCGACCGAGGAATCCTTTTCGGACAGTCGGGAAACCGTTGTCGTCATTGACTGATCGTAGGATCGTCAGCGCGCAGGCGGCGATTCTCCTATCCGCCGTCGAGTAGCCTTCGAGACGATTGACAGTAGGGTGGGGGCATGACTGTTGCCGAGACGATCGACCGGTTCGCCGTCGCCGAGCAGAAGGCCGACGCCGACGCACTCGAAACCCTGCTGGCCGAGGACTTCCACGGCGTCGGCCCGCTCGGCTTCGTGCTCACCAAGGAACAGTGGATCGGCCGGTACCGCTCTGGCGCGCTGGTGCCGACGGCGTTCGAGCTGCGGGAGCTGAGCGTGCGCGAGCTCGGCGACACCGCGCTCGTGCTCGGCGTGTCCCGCCAGGAGGGCAGCTACAACGGCCACCAGGCCAACGGCGAGTTCCGGATGACGCTGGTGCTGAGCAAGGCGGGCGCCGGCTGGCAGGTCGCGCACTGCCACCTGTCCGGCCCGCTCGGCCCGCCGCCCGGCCGCCCCCCGTCAGCCGGCTGACTGCGATGAAGGCGTCCTTCGTCGCGCTCAATGCGCGCAAGGACGCCTTCATCGCGTCACCTCATCAGAGGTAGACCCGGCCCGAGCAGACGTGTCCGATGCTGTTGCGTTCGCACGCCCGGAACGAGTCGATGACGCCGATGGTCTGGTAGCCGCAGCCGCTCTTCGAGCCGTTTCCGTCGGAGACCGTGCCGTGCTTGGAGTTTGAGCCCCAGTACTCGGCGTAGACTCCGTTGCCGTCGGCTTCGTTGTCGCAGGCATAGATGGTGTTGCTCGAGGTCCAGAAGCGGGCGTAGTCATCCCCCTGGTAGACCGTGACGAAGTTGGCGGCCGACGCTGTCCCGGTCCCCATGACAACGGCCGCGGTCACCGCCGCGGTCGCCACGGCCACCGACCCGACTCTCCTGAACACCCCTCGAACGGACATGACAGTTCCCCTCTCGATCGCATGCTGACAAGCCGTAATCTAGGTCGGCCCGCCCGCCCGCGACGTCCGGCGAATGCCCGACAGCCCAGGTGAGACCGCGAGGGTTGCCTCTGGTGTCAGCTCGTGCGCCAGGTGACGAAATCGAACTCGATGCGCGGCTCGCCCGCTGACGGCGGATGCGTGATCGTGAGGCCGGCCAGGTTCCCCTGGTCAGTCAGCACACAGAGCACGCTGCCGTAGCGAAGGTCGTAGGCATCGATCAACGTCTTGGTCCAACCAGCGTCACTGACGCCAGCACAGCGGCTGAGCACGGACCCCTCGGTCGGCGCCGCTATCGCGAAGCGCGGCGTCCCATTCGTCATCGCGTCGAGCTGCCCACCCGTCGTTGTTGGGCTCAGGTCGACGCCGAGTGTGTTCTGACCGAGAGTTCGACCGGTATCAAGATCGACCCCGGTCGCGCCTTCCAGGTCGGCATCACCGCTGGCGATGACCGGCGGTTCCGCCGACGACTGCGGGTCGAAGATCCGAATGCCGATGAACACCAACCCGGCCGCGACCAGCAGCGCAAACTCCACCATATGCGCGCCAACGCGGAAGAATCTGCCATTCTCGGTGATCCGGTCATTGATGACCAGCGCCAACGCACACCCGAAGAAGAACACGCCCATGACGACACAGATTGTGTTTTTGTCATGGCTCTCCCACCACCCGGACACCCCGCTGAGGTTCCCGGCGACCGCCAGCGCGGCCAATGCCACACCGATATAGGCCGCGACCCTTCGCAACACCCGGACCGTCACGCGCTCGCCGCGCGGCCCTTCAGGTCTGGTTGGCGCGGACGTCATGGCTGCCCGTACCGGATCACGTAGTGCAGGTCGAAGCCAGGGCCACCAACGACTGCCGGGCTGTCCGGGCTGATGATCGCCAGGTTGCCCTCCCCGGTGCGCACACAGATCCCTCGGCCGCTCACCAGCGGCCTGTCCAGGCCCGCGATCTCGCGCAGATAGTCGGACTCGGCGACGCTCGCACACCTCGCGAAGTCCTCCGGCCCGAGGTGATCGATCCAGGCGACACCGGCGCGCGGATCCCGAGACGTCACGACCAGCTGGGTCGCATCCGGCACGGCCTCGACGTCCGCGCCCGTCCCATATGGATTGTCTGTGGTGCGGCCACAATCCAGATCAAGCCCGAGACCGAATTCCAGTGTCACGCTACCGGCGCGCACCGGCCCTTTGTCCTTCTTTTGCTGGCACGCTGAATCTGTCGGCACACCGTTCGACGTCGACGCGGCTGTCACCGTCGAGACGGGCGTCGGCGACGGCAGGGAAACACCTGCTGAATCGGCGCATCCGACGAGCACTACCAGGGCTGCGCAGGGGCCAACGAGATGAAGCAGCGGCCGAATTTTCACCCGGTCATGCTAGTGAAACAATTCCCCTCCAGCACACAGTTGCCGGCCCACTCTCCCGCAATTACACCCGATCGAGTGACGCTAGTACGCGATCTCCACCGTGGTGCGGGAGATCTCCCGGTCGGCGGCGTGCGCCAGCAGGTAGTGCGCGACGTCCGCGCGGGCGATCGACCAACAGCCGCGCAGTTTCTCGCCGATCGCGCTGCGGTAGCTGCCGGTGAGCCCGCCCTTGGTCAGCCGCGCCGCGCGCACCAGGGTCCAGTCCAGGCCGCTGTCCCTGACCCGCTGCTCCATCAACGCCATGTCCCCGTAGGGCTTGGCGAGAATCCGGTGCAGCAGGAACTTCGCGATGAACCACTCGCCGAACCGCTTGGGCGACGGGATCTCCAACGACGACGTGGACACCACCAGCAACCGCTCGGTGCCCTCGGTGCGCATCGCGTCGATGATGTTCGTGGTGCCCTGCGAGTAGACGGTGGTGGCGTGCCGGTGCATGCCGATGCCCAGCGCGGAGACCACCACGTGCGCGCCGGCCACCACCTCGGCCACCGCCGCCGGGTCGAGTACGTCGCCGCCGACCACGGTGATCCGGTCGCCGAACTCCGCCAGGTCGGCGGGGTTGCGGGCGAGCACGGTCACCTTGTCGCCGGCCGCCAACGCCTGTGCGATCACCGCGCGCCCGGTCCCCCCGGTCGCGCCGAACACGGCCAGCCGCATGTGTCTCTCCTGTTCTCGCACGGACGCCCGTGGCACCTCCGATGGAGGTGCCACGGGCGATATCCTGTCCTGTCAGGCGGCCTGTTGGCCAGCGGCGGCACCGCGCACGGCGGCGACCAGGTCCGCGCGGCTGGCGCCAGGCAGCTGCGGGGGCGGACCGCCCGCGAGTGCCCTGCCGACCCGCTCCTTGATCTCGTCGTTGGCGTACAGCTCCGCCGGCGAGACCAACGACATCATCACCTGCGCCACCCGCCGCCACACCTCGACGTCCTTTGTGGACGCCGCGACCGCGGTGCCGAAGGTGACCAGGCCCGGCGGCGGCATCTGCGGCCGCTCACCGGCAGCCGTCGCCGCCCACAGCCCCGCCCGGCCGCGGTCGTTGGCGATCGACTCGCCAAGCCACGGCGCGAGCAGTGCCTTGCTCGCGCCGGCGAACCGCGCGGCCTGCGCCCGGTCCACCGCCGGCTGCGCGGCGAGCAGGTCGACCAGCTCGAACACGTGCGCCAGCGCCAGCGACACGCCCCGCCCGTAGGCCGGGTTGGTCGTGCACACCGCGTCGCCGAGGCCGTAGAAGCCGACCGGCAGCTCACCGGCCGGGTCCGCCAGGCGCGAGCTGTTGTCCAGCCCGCCCATCGCGTACACCGGCGAGATCGGCTCGGAGTTGCCCGGCGCGACCCAGCCAGCGAGCAGCGGGGTGGCCCGGATCGCCGCGGTGAACGCCTCCTCCTCGCGCAACGCCTTCAGTTCCCGGTCATCCGGCAGCACGCCGAGGGAGATGGAGAAGGTGTCGCTGTCACCGAGGAACAGCACCGCGGTGTAGCTGTCCCACAGCCCGCCGGCGCCGAAGCCGCGGTTGAGCGGTCCCGGCGGCGCCGGGGTCAACCGGCGGTAGTAGCGGGTGTAGTAGGTGATCCGGCAGCTCTCGCTGGTCTGCTCGGGCACCGGCAGGCCGGCCGCCTCGAGCCACTTGGCCGCGTCGGTCTTGCGACCACTGGTGTCCAGCACCAGATCGGCGGTCAGCTCGGTGCCGTCGGCCAGGCGGACGCCGGTGACCCGGCCGTCCGCGGTGACCAGTCCGCGCACGGTCGCGCCGGAGCGCACGGACACCCCGGGCCGCGACAGCGCGCGGTCGCGCAGCACCCACTCGAACACCGACCGGCGCGCGGTGATCATGTTCAGGTCGTCGTCGGCCGGCTTGCGCTCGAACTCACCGAGCATCGGCGGCGGGTAGTCGGCCAGGTTGACCGTGCCCGCACCCGCGTCGAGCAGGCCCTGGTACACATCGGACAGCCGGTCACGCAGCAGGTTCGTGCCGCGCGAGCCGAAGGCGTGCGAGTGCGCAGCCTGCGGCACGGTCGGCCGTGCCCAACCGCCGGCTCCTTCATCCAAAGTAGATGGTGGAGCGGCGGCCTCCCGTTCCAGCAGTAGCACCTCGTGGCCGGCGTCGGCCAGCGCGGCCGCGGCGGCCAGGCCGGTGACGCTCGCGCCTACAGCGATGATCTTCATTCGGTTCACGCGTTCCAGAACTCGTCGACGGCGTACTGGTCGTTCGGGTAGGTCCAGAATTCCTTGATCTTCCCGTCGACGATGCGCGCCACGTTGATGAACGGCATCTCGAGCACGCGGCCCTTGCGCTCGTAGCGGGTGTGCAGGATCGCGAAGGCGTGGTTGTCGCTGCCGCCGATCTCCGCGACGTCCATGCGCATCTTGCCCTCGGTCAGCTCCCACATCTTGTTGGCGAAGGCCGTGGAGTCCTTGATGCCAACGTGCTCGCCGGACAGCGGGTTCCGCCCCGGGTAGTGGTGCACCGAGTCCTCGTGCCAGTAGGTGGCGGCGGTCTCGACGTCGCCGACGCCGAACGAGGCGTACACCTTCTCCATCAGCTGAACGTTGGGGTGGTCGGACATGTCAACTCCTCAGGATGCCTTGCTGATCACGGAACTCGGGAGGGTGGAACGAACAGCGTCGACGATCTTGCTGGCGTTGGGCGGGAACGCGTCCTCCAGCGTCGGGCTGAACGGCACCGGCGCGTGCGGCCCGGTGACCGTGCGCACCGCGGCCGACAGCGAGGAGAACCGGTTCTCCGCGACGTTGCCGGCGATGTCGGTGGCGATCGAGCACCTCGGGCTGTCCTCGTCGACCACGACCAGCCTGCTGGTCTTCTCCACGCTGGCGTAGACGGTGTCGAAGTCGAACGGGGACAGCGTGCGCGGGTCGATGACCTCGGCCCGCACGCCTTCCGCCGCCAGCTGCTCGGCCGCGGCGGTCGCCTCGTTCACCATCCGGCCGATCGCGACGATCGTGACGTCGTCGCCCTCGCGGACGACCTTGGCCTCACCGAGGGGAATGGTGTACCGCTCCTCGGGCACCACGCCCCGGCTGCCGAAGTACAGCAGCTTGTGCTCGAAGAAGACCACCGGGTCATCGTCCTGAATGGACGCCGCGAGCAACCCCTTGGCGTCGGCCGGGTTCGACGGCGCGACCACCTTCAGGCCGGGGATGTGGGTGAACAGCGAGTACAGCGCCTGGGAGTGCTGGGCGCCGCGGCGCATCCCGGTGCCCCACATGGCCCGCAGCACCATCGGCACCCTGGCCTTGCCGCCGACCATGTAGCGCAGCTTCGCCGCCTGGTTGAGGATCTGGTCGAAACACACGCCGGCGAAGTCGACGAACAACAGGTCGGCCACCGGGCGAAGGCCGGTCGCCGCCGCGCCGACCGCGGCGCCGACGAACGCGGCCTCGGTGATCGGCGCGTCGAAGATCTGCTTGGGGAACTGGTTGTGCAGGCCACGCGTCGGGCCCCAGGCGTGGCCCATCGTGCCGTCACAGCCGTTGCCACCGATGTTGTCCTCGCCGAAGACCACGACCGACGGGTCGGCGGCCATCTCCTGCGCGAGCGCCTCGTTCAGTGCCTCCAGGTAGGACAGCACTCGTGGTGACTGAGTCATCTCTGTTCTCTCCTGGGAATCAGTAGGACACGTAGACGTCGGTGAGCAGTTCGGACAGCTCGGGTGCCGGCGCGGCCTTGGCGTCGGCGACCGCGAACTCGACGGCGGCCTCGACCGTCACGTCGACCGCCGCGGCGTCCTGAGTGGACAGCGCGGAGTCGGCGACGAACCTGGTCAGGCAGTCGGCGTCGGCGCGCAGCCGGTCGACCTCACCCTCGCCTCGGTAGCCCTGCTGGTCGAAACCCTCCATGTGGCCGAAGAACCGGCCGGCCTGGCACTCGATCAGCGACGGGCCGCCACCGGTGCGCGCGCGCTCGATCGCGGCGTCCGCGGCGGCGCGCACGGCGAAGTAGTCGGTGCCGTCCACCACGACCGCCGGCATGCCGTAGGCCTCCGCGCGCCGGGCGACGTCCAGCCCACGCAGGTGGTAGCGGGTACCGGTGGCCTGCGCGTAACCGTTGTCCTCCACCACGAACACGACCGGAAGCTGCCAGACCGTAGCCAGGTTCAGGCTTTCGGCGAACGAGCCCTGGTTGGCCGCGCCGTCACCGACGAACGCCACCGAGACCTGCGGGCGCTCAAGGACTTTGGCCGACAGCGCCGAGCCGCAGGCGAGCGGCGCGCCACCGGCGGCGACCCCGTTCGCGCCGAGCATGCCGCGCTCGAAGTCGGCGATGTGCATCGAGCCGCCCTTGCCGTTGCAGGAGCCGCCGGCCTTGCCGTACAGCTCGCGCATCATCGCGTTGATGTCACAGCCTTTCGCGATCGCGTGCCCGTGACCGCGGTGGGTGCTGGCGATGTAGTCGCCTTCGACCAACGCGCCGCACACCCCGGCCGCGACCGCTTCCTGGCCCGCGTACAAGTGCACCGCGCCAGGCAGTTCGCCGCTGCCGAACTCGGTGTGGACCCGCTCCTCGAAGGCGCGAATGGTCCGCATGACCCGGTAGGCCTCGATCAGTTCCTCGCGCCCAAGTGTGCCGGCGGATTCTTTCGCCATGGGAAGGTTCCTTTCCACCAGGATGTCTGCGAGCGACGTTAGGTCGATTTGCGCAATTCCACCTCGAAGCTTGAGCAACGCGGCCGGTCGACAGCGCCGTAGGCTTGACTCGCCAGCAACGCTGACGAGGAGGTATCGAGTGCAGGACGACCAGCGGATGCAGACCCTCGCTGTCCATGGCGGCGAGCAGCCGTCCGGACCGGACGGCTCGGTCGTGTTCCCGATCTACCAGGGCACGGTCTACCGCTCCGCTCCCGGCGAGAGCTACCACGACATCCAGTACCTACGGCTGAACTCCACGCCGTCCCAGCGCTACCTGCACGACAAGCTGGCCGCGCTGGAGGGTGCCGAGGCGGCACTGGCGACCGCGTCGGGGATGGCCGCGATCACCACGATCCTGCACACGCTGCTGCGCGCGGGCGACCATGTCCTGGTCGGCGACGTGCTCTACGGCGGCACGCACGACTTCCTCGCCACGCACGCCGAGCGGCTCGGCTGGACCTACACCCTCATCGACCCGCACGACCCGGCGTCCTGGGCGGCCGCCAGGCGACCGAACACCAGGGCGGTGCTGGTCGAGACGATCACCAACCCGCTGATGCGGGTGGGCGCGCTGACCGACCTGGTGGCCTTCGCCAGGGCGGAGGGTCTGGTGAGCGTGGTGGACAACACGTTCGCCAGCCCGGTCAACCTCCGTCCGCTCGCGGCCGGCTTCGACCTGGTGTTCCACAGCGCGACGAAGTACCTCAACGGGCACTCCGACCTGGTCGCCGGCACCGTGGCCGGCTCGGCGGAGCTGGTGGACCGGGTGCGCCACTCGCTCAACATCTACGGCGGCTCGCTCGACCCGCACGCCGGCTTCCTGCTGGCCAGGGGCCTCAAGACGCTGGCGCTGCGGGTGCGGGAGCAGAACGCGAACGCCACCGCGCTGGCGGAGTTCCTCACCGGGCACGACAAGGTCTCCGCGGTGAACTACCCCGGCCTGCCCGACCACCCCGACCACCAGCGGGCGGCGGCGTTGCTGCACGGGTTCGGCGGGATGCTGAGCTTCCGCCTCGCCGGCGGCATCGCGGCGGCCGAGACCTTCCTGGACGCGCTGCGGCTGCCGGCCGTCGCGCCGTCGCTGGGTGGGGTCGAGTCCCTGGTCACCCTCCCGGCGCGGACCTCACACGCCGGCATGGGCGCGCAGGCCCGCGAGCGCGCCGGCGTGCACGACGACCTGGTCCGCTTCAGCTGCGGCATCGAACACGCCGACGACCTGGTCGCGGACCTGGCCCAGGCGCTGGCCAAGATCTAGTAGTCCTGGGCGGCGTTGCTGACCAGCCGGACCTTCTCCTCGCCGACCGCGATCACGTCCCCGCCAGCGAGCTGACGGCCCCGGCGGACCTCGACGTCGCCGTTGACCGTCACGTACTCGTCGTCGATCAGCATCTTGGCGTGCGCGCCGTGCTCGGCCAGTCCCGCCAGCTTGAGGAACTGGCCGAGCCGGATCGACTCGTCGGCGATCGGCACCTCACGGATACGCATCCGCCCATTGTCCACCTAGTAGCCGACGGTGAAGTGCTTGTCCTTCCGTGGGTTCTCGAGTTCGTCGAGGATGGCCACGGCGAGGTCCTCGGCCGAGATGCGGGAGACGCCGGCCACGCCGGTGACCAGGGTGGTGGTGGCGCGGCGGTACCCGCCGGTGCGCGGTCCTGGTTCGAGGACGGCGGGCGGGCTGAGGTAGACCCAGTCCGCAGGGTGCGCACGGCACACGTCCAGTTGCGCGGTGCTGGCGACGGCGCTGGCGCGGAACCGGGCCGGCACGTACTCCTGGCTGTCGACCACGAGCCGGCCGGGGTGTCCGGGGACCTGGAGCGGGCCGGCGCCGCCGACGACCAGGACGCGGGTCCCGGTCGTGGCCGCCGCGTCGAGCAGTGCGGTGGTGGTCGTGGTGATCGTGGACTCGTGTCCGGGAGCGGGGCGGGTCGTGGCCACGACCGCGCCGGCGCCGGCGAACAGGCCGCGCAGGTGCGCCGGATCGTTCGCGTCACCCGCGACGGCGGTCACGCCTGACGGCAGGGCGGCCGGCCGCCGGCACACCCCGACGAGGTCATGGCCCCGGCTCACGGCCTCGTGCACGACCCGGGCGCCGACCATGCCCGTCGCGCCAACGACGATGATCTTCATCGGACTCGTTCCTTCCTGGTTGGCGCGGGCAGCTGGCCCGCGACGATCGCGGCGAGGGCGATGGCGAACCCCGCGAGTTGGACCGGCCCGAGGGTCTGGCCGAGCAGCACCACGCCGAGCACGGCGGCGACCATCGGCGAGATCAGGGCGAGCACCGCGACCGAGGTGACCGGCAGGGCGGTAACGCCCTGGAACCACAGGACGTAGGCGACCAGGCCGCCGACCAGGCCCAACCACAGGTAGCCGATGGTCGCGGCCAGGTCGATCGCCGGCGGTGCGCCGTCGAGCAGGACGGTGAACGGCAGCAGGAACACCCCCGCCGCGGTGAGTTGCCAGCCGGCGAACGCGGTGGGCCCGACCCCGGCGGGCCGGCCCCAGCGCTTGGTGAACGTCACCCCGAGCGCCATCGAGGCCGCGCTGCCCAGTCCCGCCACGATCCCGACGGCGTCCAGGTCGGCGATCGGCCCGAGCACCACCAGCCCGACGCCGAGGATCCCGGCCGCGCCCCAGGCGAACCGCCAGGCGGACGGGCTTTCCCGTAACACCGCCACGGCCAGGACGGCGACCAGCAGCGGCTGGGCCGCCACCAGGGTCGCGGCCACCCCGCCGGGCAGGCGTTCGGCCGCGACGAACAGCAGCGCGTTGAACAACCCGATGTTCAGCACGCCGAGCACCGTGGCCTTCCCCCACCAGGTGCCGCGCGGCAGCGTCCTGGTGATCGCCAGCGCGATCAGGCCGGCGGGTAACGCGCGCAGGAGTCCGGCGAACAGGGGATGTCCCGGCGGGAGGAGTTCGGTGGTGACCACGTAGGTCGTGCCCCACACCCCGGGGGCGAGCGCGGTCAGTGCGGTGCGCTGGGCGAGTGCGCTGGTCATGTTCTTCAGTCTCAGCGGACCCGATCAATGAGTCCAACACATGCTTGTCACTTCATCGATCTCTCATCAAGATAGATCTATGGAGTTCCAGCAGCTGCGCTATGTCCTCGCCGTCGCCGAGACGAACAGCTTCACCCGGGCCGCGCAGCGCTGCCTGGTGGTGCAGTCCGCCCTCAGCCACCAGATCGCCCGCCTGGAGCGGGAACTGGGCGCGCGGCTGTTCGAGCGCACCAGCCGCCGGGTGCGGCTGACGCCGGCCGGGGAGGCGTTCCTGCCCGCCGCCCGGCAGTGTCTGGACGCCGCCGAGCGGGCCGCGGCCGAGGTCGCCGCCGCGGTCGGGCAGGTGCGCGGCCGGCTCGCCGTCGGCCTGATCCCCACGGTCGCCGCGGTCGACGTCCCGGGCGCGCTGCGGGCGTTCCGCGAGCGGTACCCGGACGTGCGCATCAGCCTGCGGGTCGGCGGCAGCGACCACCTCGTCGAGCAGGTCAGGCAGGGCGTCCTCGACGTGGCCTTCCTCGGCCTGCCGACCACCGCGCGACCAGCGGGGGTCGCCGCCCACGAGCTCGCAAGGGGCCGGCTGGTCGCCGTGGTCGCGCCGGACCATCCGCTGGCCGGCGAACCGGAGACCGACCTTCGCCGGCTCGCCACCGAGGTGTTCGTCGACCTGCCGGCCGGCACCGCGGGGCGGGCCCAGTCCGACCTGGCCTTCGCCGCGGCCGGGCTGGTCCGCGAGGTCACCTTCGAGGTGAGCACCGTCGACGCGTTGCTGGCGCAGCTGGTCGCGCAGGGTCTTGGCATCGCGATGCTCCCCGCGAGCTGGGCGCCTCGGCTCACCGGGGTCACCACCGTCGAGGTCACCGACGCGCCGGAACGCGTCGAGTACGTCATCTGGAGCCGGGGCACCCGCACGCCGGCGGCGACCGCCTTCCTCACCGTCCTCGACGTCGACCAGTCCTCAACAGATCCCGGGGATGCCCGCGTTTGGTGAGTGTGGATTTCGACGATTTCCTGCGAAAGCAACTCGGGCCGATGGTGCGGTTCGCCGGCGTGCTGACCGCGGACACCCATCTGGCGCAGGACCTGACCCAGGACGCCTTCGTGCGGGCGCACGCCCGGTGGGACCGGATCAGCCGGCTGGACCGGCCGGACCTCTACGTCCGGCGCATGATCACCAACGGGTTCCTGTCATGGCGGCGGCTGGCCTCGGTGCGCTCGACCAGGTCGGTGCCCGACATCGGCCTGTTCAGCCGGGCCACCGCGCCGGACCCCGCGCTACGGCTCGCGGACCGGGAGCAGGTCAGCGCGCTGCTGGCGACGCTGTCCAGACGGCAGCGGACGGTCCTGGTGCTGCGGTTCTACGAGGGACACACCGACCAGGAGATCGCCGTGATCCTCGGCTGCGCCGCCGGCACGGTGCGCAGCCATGTCTCCCGCGCGCTCGCCGAGCTGCGCACGAAGGTTCGCTTGGAACAACCCGTGGAGGTGCCCGAATCATGATCGACAATGACGAGCTGCGGCAGGCGTTCGGCTCGCTTGAGCGGCACGCCCCCGCTGAGGAGAACGTGCTCACCGGCGTGTACCAGGGGATTCACCGGCGGCGCCGTCGCCGGCAGATCGGCAGCGTGGCCGCGGTGGCCGGGGTCGCGTCGCTGACCGCGCTGAGTGTGGTGCTGGTCAGCGGCCCCGGTCAGGGGACCGAGACCCAGGACGGCACGTCCCTCGGCGTCGCGGCGGCGCCACCCCCGGCCACCGCGCCGGCGCCGCCGGCACTGCCGTTCACGGCCGGCTGGTTGCCGAAGGGCTACACGCTCAACGCGTGGGACGTCGACGAGACCGCAGGCTCGGCCCAGTACACCGGGGCCGGCGACTTCCAGACCGTCGTCGTGTGGATCAGCGACCAGCCGCGCGAGGCGCCCCAGGGCGCGGTCGACGAGCCGGCGACCATCGCCGGCCAGCAGGGCACGGTCCGCGAGCTCGCGCCGGCCGGGTCCCAGACCCAGCTCATCTGGCAGCTCGCCGACGGGCGCTGGGCCATGGTCGGCGGCGTGGTGCCGACCGTGCCGCTGGACGCCCTGCACCGGGTCGCGAAGCACGTGGGCGCGCAGCCATCGCCGTTGGACGTCGAGCTGGGCCTGCGCGGGCTGCCCGACGGCTACCAGGTGGCCGGCTGGACCGGCAGCACGCCGACGGACGGGTCGGTGACCCTGTGCCAGTCCGACGTCGAGCTGCGCGGCGACGAGCGGCCGGCGGACTGCATCACCATGAGCATGAAGACCGGCACGGCGCCGGCCACGGTGATCGCGCCGCGCACCCCGAAGGACCAGCCGCCGGTCAAGGTCCCGGTGGACCAGGAGGAAGTGGTGGACGGCGTGGTGACCAGGACGACAGCGGACGGCGTGGTGGCCATCGCCCAGGTCGATCCCGGTCACTGGGTGCAGGCGTACTCCGAGCAGGCGGGAGATGACGCGCTCCGCGTGACCGTCGCCCGCGCCACCGCCGGCTGACGGCACCGCCCGCGATGCCCTGAATGAGGCATTGGGGACGTTCAACGCCCTGAATGGGGCATTCAGGGCAGTTGACCCGGCCGCGATGGAGGGCGCGCATGGCGTCCTTCATCGCGGTCGGGTCTTAGGCGTGCCGGCCCGCGCCGGGTCCACCCGCCGGCTTGACGCATTCCGATATCGGCATATGATGCCGTTATGGCACGAGCAGCGACGACGTCGGACGTCTTCAACGCGATCGCCGAGCCACAGCGCCGGGAGATCCTGGTACTGCTGCGAGCGGGTGAGCGGCCGGTGACCGAGTTGGCCAGGGAGCTGGGGATGACCCAGCCGGGGGCCTCCAAACACCTGCGGGTGCTCCGGGAGGTCGGGCTGGTGCGCGACCGCAGGGCGGGCAAGCAGCGCCTGTACGGCCTCGACGCCCGCGGGCTGCGGCCGGTCCACGAGTGGGCAGGCGGGTTCGAGCGGTTCTGGCACGAGAGCTTCGACCGGCTGGACGCGTACGTGCAGGACCTCAAGCAGGAAAAACAGGAGGAGTGACCGATGGCGGCGACACGACGGGACACGCGGGCCGACCGCGAGATCGTGGTCTCCCGGGGCATCGACGCCCCACGGGAGCTGGTGTTCGAGGCGTTCACCGAAGTCCGGCACCTGTCGCGCTGGTGGGGCCCGGAGGGGTTCACCACCACCACGCGGGCGTTCGAGTTCCGCGAGGGCGGGGTGTGGGACTTCGTGATGCACGGCCCGGACGGGACCGACTACCAGGAGTGGATCACCTGGACCGAGATCGCCCCGCCGGAGCGGATCGCACTGCTGCACGGTGAGTCCCGCGACGACCCGAACGCCTTCGAGTCGGTCCTCACGTTCGCGCCCGACGGTGCGGCGACCCGGATAGAGATGCGCACGGTGTTCCCCACCAGGGAGCTGCGCGCCGAAGCGGTCGAGAAGTATCACGCGATCGAGGGCGGCCAGCAGACGCTGGGCAACCTGGCCGCCTACGTCACCGAGATCGTTCGGCGGGGAGCGGCGGGCTGATGGCCGGGACGGTGTTCTTCAGCGTGTCGATGTCGCTGGACGGGTTCATCGCGCCCGAGTCCGCAGAGGAGCTGATGGGGCGGCAGTGGCTGGAACTGCAGCGGTGGGTGTTCCCGCTGCGGTTCTTCCGGGAGAACCTGAAGCTCGGCGAGGGCGGCGAGGAAGGGCGCGACAACGACATCGCGCTGGCGACGTTCGAGCGCACCGGCGCGAGCGTCATGGGCAAGCGCATGTTCGACGCCGGCGAGCGGGCGTGGCCGGCGGAGGCGCCGTTCCACACGCCGGTCTTCGTCGTGACGCACGAGCGGCGTGCCCCCTGGGAGCGGCCGGGCGGGACCGTCTTCCACTTCGTCAACGACGGCATCGAGACCGCGCTCGATCAGGCCCGCGAAGCCGCCGGCGACCGCGACGTCCGCATCGCGGGCGGCGGCGCGACAATCGTGGAGTACGTGAACGCCTGCCTGGTCGACGAGTTCTCGATCGCGTTGTCGCCCGTGCTTTTCGGCTCCGGAATCCGCCTGTTCGCGGGCGTGGACGCGAGCCGCGTGGCCCTGGAGCAGATCCGCGCGGAGTCGACGCAGCGGGTGACCCACCTGACCTACGCGGTCCGGGAACGGTAACCACTGAGCAGTCCACAGGGGAGCCAGCGCCATACACAGGGTCGACCTGGTCGTTCGGCACCAGTTTCTGAGGGTTATCCACAGCCTGACGCGTGATAACCCCCAGTTGTCCACAGTTTCTGGCGAGTTGTCCACACCGGCGGCCGAGGTCGGTGCAGGGACGAGTGCGGCGACGAGAGCGACTAGCGGGGTTCTCGGGACGGTCGGGGTGATTTCGGGGCCGGGGTGAGGCGTAGCCAGATGGCGTTGCGCAGGATCTGCCAGCCCGCCTGGGTGAGGCGGATCTTCGTGTGCCCCCTGGCTCGACGGGCGAACACGATGTCCTGACTGGAGATGGTGAACCCGGCGGCCCTGGCGGCGACCAACAGTTCCAGGTCGAACGCCCACCCGTGCGGATGCAGGTCGACCCGGTCCAGCACCGCGCGGCGCAGGACCTTGAGTCCGGATTGGACATCGACCGCCAGCCCGTGCAGTTTCTCCAGCAGCCACCAGGACAGCCAGCTGACCGCCCGCCTGCGCAACGCGGTGTCGTGCGCGATCCGGTTGGCGACAACCACATCGGCACTCTCGGACAGGGCCACCGCGACCATCGCGGGGATCGCTTCCGGTGGGTACTGCAGATCGGCGTCGATCATGCAGATGATCTCGCCCCGGCTGGCGGCGAACCCGTCCGCGATGGCGAATCCCTTGCCCGGCGGGCCGGTTCGGCGCAGCACGGTGACCGCAGGACCGAGGGCGGCGGCCACCGCCGCGGTGTCGTCGGTCGAACCGTCGTCGACGATGACGATCTCGTAGGACCAGCGGTCGGCCAACGCCCGGTGGATTCGGGCGACGAGAGCGGGCAGGTTGTCCGCCTCATCCCGCGCGGGCACGACGATGGACAGCACCGGCGCTCTCACGCGACGGGCACGGGCGACTCGGCCCCGCGCCGGTCACGCAGCAGCGCCACCGCGGCGACGACCAGCAGGAGCACCCCGGCGATCGTCAACGAGTTGGCCTCCAGCTGCTGGGCGAGACCGGCCGGCGCCATGCCCTCATCCAGCGACATGAACGTGTACGGGGCGACGAAGCCCGCGGCGGTCGTCAGCACCACGGCGGTTCCCCACAGGTAGGACCGGGTGCGCACGGCGTGGGTGCCCAACACGATCAGCGTCGGGACCAGCCACACCCAGTGGTACACCCAGGACACCGGCGACACGAGCAGCGCGATGACCCCGACCAGCACCGCGGCCTCCACGACCAGCCCCCGACGATGCAGACCGACACACACGGCCAACCCGCCGACGGCGACGACCACCGCGGCCAGCAGCCAGGGCAGCAGCACGTCCGGGTCGTTGGCCAGCCGGGTGACCATGCCGCGCAGGTTCTGGTTGAGCGGGATGTTCGGGAACGGGTAGATGCGGTCGGTGTCCCAGGCGTGCCCGGTCCAGTAGTCCCACGCGGCGCCGGGCATCGCCCCGAACCCGACCACCACGGTCGCCGCGAACGCGGCCAGCGCCGTCCACGCCTCCCGGAACCGGCGGGTGATCAGGAAGTACAGGATGAACAGTCCCGGCGTGAGCTTGATCCCGGCCGCGATGCCGATCAGCACCCCACGCCCGCGCGCCCCGTCCCGGCGGACCAGGTCGGCGACGATCAGCAGCGCGAGGAACGTGTTGATCTGCCCGGACCACAGTTCCTGCCAACCCGGGTCGAACAACAGGAACGCCCCGGCGCCGCCGGCGCAGGCGGCCAGCCGCACCCAGGTGCGCCGCACGCCGAGCCAGCCGGTCGTCAGCCAGATAATCCCCTGCAGGGCAAGGAAGATTCCGGCGAACCAGATTATCCGGACGGCCTCGATGGACAACGCACCCAACAAGGCGAACAGCAATCCGGCGAACGGCGGATACACCAGGCTCAACTGGTCCTGCTCGAGCCAGAACAGGTAGGGATTGTCGCCGCGCAGCACCGCGGCGCCGCTGGCGTGGAAGACCTGCAGGTCGAACGTGGTCCACGGACCCTCGTCGACGAGCCGGCGCGCGAGAAACGCCAGCGCGACGGCCAGTCCGGTCGCGCCGGCCACCGCCAGCGCGATGCGTCCCCGTAAGTGGGTTCCCGTGACGGTTTTCATTGGTTCCCCTCACTTACCGGAATGGCAAACGCGCGTAGCGTAAGGATGAGGGAGTCGCGCCGGGGACGGCAGGTGTCCAAACGTTAGCGAGTCGCCGCCGACCCGTGTCGCCATTAGGCCAATCGATATCGCGGATTTGCGAAGAAACATTTCGCAGCATTGTGACAATGCATTCGAAACCGTGGTGCGGTAGCCAGCCGACAGCGCGACGCGGCCCGTGTCGGGCAAATGCCTGACACCGTCCCCCACTCGCCGAAATTAGGTTCTGCGCAATGGGACATCGAACCAGGGGCCTGCTCGCGCCCGCACTCGTCGCGCTGACCGTACTGACCTCCTGTAGCGATAGCGGGTCCAGCAGCGGCGACTCCGCCGACGAGCGGACGATCTCCAGCGCCGACGAGGTGATCAAGATCGTCGACCAGGGGTTCGTCACCTTTTCCTCCCGACCGGGGGTGGTGCCCACCGAGTACGTGAGCTGGGGCTTCGTCATCGAGAACGTCACCGACCAGGTGGCCCTCACCATTCGCGTCGAGGCGGACTTCCTCGACGAGGCGGGCGAGGTCATCGAGGAGGACGGTGAGGACTTCACCGCCGTGCTGCCCGGCCAGCAGATGGGCGTTGGCGGCCGGAACTCCTACGAGGGGTCGGCGATCAAGGACATGCGGGTCAAGGTCACGTTGATCGGGTCGCTGGACACGCCGGAGGGCAAGCGGCTCAAGCCCCCCGGCCCCTACGCCGAGTTGACGACGAACAGTCCGGTCGCGAGCGACACCGGCAAGGAGATCGAGACGATCACGCTCGACGTGACCAACACTTACCACGTACCGCTGACACCGACGGCGAGCGCGGTGATCCGGGACGCCGACGGCGTGGTCGTGGGCGGTATGTCCAGCAAGGCCATCAAACCGGAGATCGAACCGGGCGCCAGCGGCCGGGCCAGCCTCGCCCGGGACATCCAGTTTCCCAGGCTCGCCAACGGAACCGCCGAGTACTACGCGGACCCACAACTGGGCTGGCCCATCTCCAGCAACCCCCTGTGGCAGGACCTCGGCTGACTAGCCGCGAGCGGCGAGGCCACGGAGCGTGAGATCCACCTGGTGGCCGATCGCGGGTGGTCCGGCGTCGGGCGTCAGCTGCGCGATGCGGATGAGCCCGAGCAGTTGGTAGGCGATGTCGTGCGCGGTCACGTCGGTGGCCAGGGTGTGATCGGCCCGGGAGCGGTCGACCGCCTGCTGGCCGATCCGGGTGAGGTGCGCGAGGCACCGGTCGAGATCCGCGTCCGACGGTGCGCCGGCGGCGAGCAGGTCGACCATCGCCTTGTTGTCGATGAGCTGGGTCATCGTCGCGGTGAAGAACTGGCGCAGCGCGGCGATCGCGGTCAGCTGTTCTGGCAGCGCGGCCTCGCCGAGTTCGGCGAGATCGGTCCCGGTCACCGCGTGCACGAGGTGTTCGCGGGTGGGGAAGTGCCGGTAGAGCGTGCCGACGCCGACGCCGGCCGCCGCGGCGATGGCGCGCATGTCCACGGCCAGGCCGCCGTCCCGCAGGGCCGCTGCCGCGGCCACCAGGATCTGCTCCCGGTTGGCCACGGCGTCGCGCCGCTGTCTCCGCTCCGCTGCCACCCCCGCACTATAGCCATCCGGAACCTGTGTTCCGAATAGTGCTAACCTGTTCCGGAACACAGGTTCCGGAACAGGAGGCGGCATGCGGACGATCGTGATCACCGGCGGCACCGACGGCATGGGGGCCGCGCTGGCCAGGCACTTCCTGGAAGCGGGTGACCGCGTGCTGGTGATCGGGCGCAGCCGCGCCAAGTTCGACGCGCTGCTCACGACCGTGACCAGCCAGGCGCGGGCGGAGTTCGTCGCGGCCGATCTGTCGTTGGTCGCCGACAGCCGCCGAGTGGTCAAGCACGTGTTGGCGAACTACGAGCGACTCGACGCACTCGTGCTCGCGGCGTCGTTCATCCGGCAACGTCGACACGTCACCGCCGAGGGGCATGAGGCGTCCTGGGTGCTGTTCTTCGTCGCCAAGTACCTGTTCGTCACCGGACTCGCCCCGCTGCTGCGCGCGGCCGGTCGGCCGGTGATCGTGAACACGGCCGTTCCCGGCGCGCGCGCCGACGCGATCGACTTCGACGACCTCGAGTTGGCCGAGGGGTTCACCTTCACGAAGTCCAACGCGCGGCAACGTCGAGCCAACGAGCTGCTCGGCATACTTGCCACCAGGGAGAACCCGGACCTGGCCTACGTGACCTGGGGACCGACTCGGCTCGTCCGATCCAGCTTCGCCGGCGAGGTCGGCCTGGGCATGAAGGTCGCCGCCGCCATCTTCGGGACGCTGCTGGGCCAACGTCCCGATGCCGCGGTCCGCCCGATCATCGAGATCATCGACATGCCGACCCCGGGAAGGACCGCCTACCGCGGCGCGCGGAAACTCCCCCTCACCGTCGGCACCCACGACGACGAGGACGCCGCCCGCCTCGCTACCGCGTGTAAATCGTTAACCTGATCAACGCGGCACGGTTCACGGTCATCGTGACTCCGGGGTTCTTACTGTCCCGAATAGCGGCAAGATCGTGCCGGACCTCCACACATGACCATCACCTCTCCAACAGTTTCCTGATCAGGTTTCGACTTCCATCCTTCGGAAGGGCGACCTGGTCCAGCCTGCCGAGATCAGCGGTGTACCTGTCGGCTTCATGGATATAGGTGGCACCCGGCGCCATCTCGACATGCACGACGGGTGGCGTGTGCGAGAAACGCATCCAATGCCAACTGTGCAACACCAGCACCTCTGTCTGTCGCTGTGGAATGACCCGTACGCCCGCGATACCGATCTCCTGACAACGAAGAAGATGCATCAGCTGTTTCCTGTGCGCGCGCGGTCCGCCCCACGGGGTCCTTGTCGGACGCGCCATCAGCGGCCATTATCCCTACCGCTGCCTCATACACCTGAAGCAAACCCGGAATGGCCGCCGGGGCAACGGTGACTATTTCGGTCGCTTCCGCCTCGAAGCTGGCCAATGTATCCCAGCATCCGACCATTCCGGGGATCGGAAAATCCCACCAACCAGGCGACGACGCCGCCGCCAGCTCAGCGAGCAACGGATCACGCTCGATGGCCGGCAGGCCCCAAGCTGTGACCAAAGTAGCGAAGTCCTGGACCGAGACCTGCCGTAGCCCACGTTCGGTCCGACTCAGTTTCGATCCATGCCACCCCACCAGCTTCGCCGCACGTTCCAGCGACAACGCGCAACGCTCGGTACGGATCACCCGCAACCGAGTTCCCCACATCCGATCACGCGTCCGCGGCTTCATCTCCGACATCCCGACCCCTTCCCGACTACGGGATTCGCAGCACTCTGCTGAGTCCGAACGTACCTTGTCTCCGAGCAGACAGAACACCGAGGAACGGGTATGAACGGGCAACCAGAACTGGACGTGCTGTTGGAGAAAACCAGTAAACGCGGCTATCTTTGGCACCGTTTCCGGGACGACCAACACGGCCCGGAAGTACTCGCCGGAGTGTTCCACTGGGACAACTGCACCGATGTGCTGGTGCTCGTCGATGAGAAAAGCACACACGCGTACCGAACACCAACCGAACCCACCATAGACGTCTTCGCGCCCACCCATGTCCACTGGTGGTACGGCCAAAGCGGCATGGTCTGGGTCCTCCGCGCCCTACTCACCCTCCCCTCTCCCCACGAGCAGAACGGCTTGTCAGCGCTGGTCCCCGCGCCGAAAGGCACCGGCGTACCCGGCGACCGGGTACCCGTCCGCATCCGCAGCTGGCTGGGCCACTGATCCCGCCACCAACCACACCATTGGAGGAAACCCCTTGACAGCAACACCATTCGCCCTCGTGAGCGCCGAGAACCGCGACCAGATATTCGCCTACGGACTGGACATCGACCTACCGTCCGGCCGCGAGGTCGTCACCTTCCGCCGTGACCACACCGGACACAGCATGTTCGGCGTCCACCAGTCCGTCGAGTCTGCCCGGCGCCGGTTCAGCGTCGTCACCCCACTGGAACTCGTCTGGGAACCGAACTAGGCGACCGCCCCCATGTCGGGTAATTGCCTGACACAGTTCGCGGTCAACCAGAATTAGATTTCTGACAATGGGAGAACGAACCAGGAATCTTGTCGCGCTCGCGCTCGTCGCACTGGCGGTGGCGACCGCGTGCGGTGACGGCGGATCGATCGCGGGCACACCGGCCACCGCCGGCAGTGAGCACACCGGTGGCTCCGCCAACCGGGAGAAGATCTCCAGTGCCGACGAAGTGATCAAGGTCGTCGACCGGGGGTTCGTCCACTATGGCGTCAACCGCTCCTCCGGACACAACACCGCTTATCTGAGTTGGGGTCTCGTCGTCGAGAACGTGTCCGACGACGTGGCCGTCTCCGTCCGGGTCGAGGCGGACTTTCTCGACGAGAACGGCGAACTCGTCGAGGAGGCCGGCAACGACTTCACCGTTCTGCTGCCCGGCCAGCAGCTGGGCGCCGGCGGCAGCAACTCCTACGATGGCCCGATCGTGAAGGACATGGACGTCCGGGTCAGCATGATCGGCTCACTGGACACTCCGGACGGTCAGCTCCACCGGGATCCGCCAGGGGACTATGTCACGCTGGCCGCGGACAACCCCGCCGCCAGACCTTCCTCCGACACCCACGAGGTGGTCACGGTCGAGGTGACCAACACCTACGACGTGCCGTTGACGCCCAAGGTGACCGCGGTGGTGCGAGACACCGACGGCGTGCTCGTCGGTGGCATGGGCAACAACGACATGGACGAGGAGATCCAGCCGGGTGACAGCGCAACGGCCAAGCTCAGCCGGGACGTCCAGTTGCCCCGGCTCGCCACCGGCACCATCGAGTACTACGTGGACCCCGCCATCGGCTGGATCGTCACCACGGATCCCCTGTGGGAGGAACTGGGCTGAACCCACGCCACGTCCACGCCCGGCTCACTCGGCGGACGCCCGCAGGATCGCCGACTCCACCTGGCCGACCCGGTCGGCGAGCAGGCCCACCGCGCCGATCGCCCGGCTCATCGGGTCGTCGCCGGCGCCGCCGAGGGCCTTCTCGCGCAGGTAGGCGGACTTGACCTCGGCCCAGCGTGCGGCCTGGGCATCGGTCTGCTTTCCGCGCAGCAGGGCCAACTTGAGCAGGTTCGCCTCCGCGCCCGCGGTGAGGGTCTGCGCCTCGCCGAGGTAGTGGTCGTCGATCAGCGCCTCCAGCTCGGCGTCGTTCATCACCGGCACGATGCGTTCGGCCAGCTTGTTCATGTTGCGGTAGGAACCCTGGAGCTGGAACGGCGGCTCGGTGCGGGACGAGTCGGCCTGCGCCGCCGAGGCGATGTAGGCCTGGTTGTTGGCCAGCACCACCCGCTGTACCCGCAACAGTTTGCGCAGCACGGACAGCATCTGGTCCAGCTCGACCGCCGAGTACGGGTGGGACAGCTGCTCGGTGCGCACCGAGTCGTCGCCGTTGGCCAGGCGCACCAGCAGTTGGATGTCCCCGCGTTCCCGTGTGGACAGTGGGGCCAGCACCGGGTTCGACGTCAGGGAGTTCTCGACGTAGCTCAGTGCGAACAGCTCTTCCTTGCCGGACAGCACATCGCCGAGGTTCCACACGTCGGCGCGGTTGGCCAGCATGTCCGGGATGCGGAACCGCTTGCCCTGCTCGGTGTACGGGTTGCCGGCCATGCACACCGCGAACCGCTTGCCACGCAGGTCATAAGTCCTGGTGCGGTCCTGCCAGACGCCTTCCATCCTGCGCTGCGCGTCGCACAGCGAGATGAACTTCTGCAGCAGCTCCGGGTTGGTGTGCTGGATGTCGTCCAGGTACAGCAACGCGTTGTTGCCGAGCTCCAGCGCGAAGCTGATCTTCTCGACCTCCTGGCGGGCGGTCGCGTTCGGCGCGTCGGCCGGGTCGAGCGAGGTCACGTCGTGGCCGAGTGACGGGCCGTTGATCTTGACGAACACCAGGCCGAGCCGGTTGGCCACGTACTCCATCAGCGTGGTCTTGCCGTAGCCGGGCGGGGAGATCAGCAGCAGCAGGCCCATCTGATCGGTGCGCTTGTCCTCGCCGGTCGCACCGAGCTGCTTGGCCAGGTTGTCGCCGATCAGCGGCAGGTACACCTCGTCGAGCAACCGGTTGCGCACGAACGCGCTCATCACCTTCGGCCGGAACTCGTCCAGCCGCAGCCGGGCGCGCTCGCGGGTCACCAGGTCGTTGCGCAGCTTCTGGTACGCCCGGAACGCCGGCACCCGCTCGTCGCGGAAGCGCCGGACCCTGGTCAGCAGCTCGTCGAGCCGCAGCGTCAGCCGCCGGTCGACGATCCTCGGGTGTGCGCCGAGCAGACCGTCCACAGTGGCCGACAGGGTGGCCGACGATTCGTGCCGGGGCAGCGTGGCGCCGCACAGCTCGATCGCCACCGCCTCCGGCAGGTCCGCTTCGGACACGCCCTCGGCGGTCGGCAGGAACGCCGAGAACCACGCGTGCACGAGTTGGTGACGGGCCTGGAGATCGTCGCCCATGGCACGCAGGTCGGCGTCGAAGTCCTTGCCGCGCCCGCCGAGTGAGCGGCGGAACTTCGCGACGATCGCGCGGGCGCCGGCGCTGGTCACGAAGCCGGCGGGGGTCGAGCCCAACTCCTCGAACAGGTACTCGGCGGCCAGCACCGACGGCGCGGCGAGGCCGGCGTCCCGGTGGAACTCGGCGAGCGCGCTGGTCAGCTCGGCGCACAGCTCACCGATCGCGGGCACCGTGCCGAACGCGGACCTCGCCCTGGCAAGGGATCCGGCGCGGGTGGTCCACCGCTCCCTGGCCGGCTCGTCGGTGCCGAAGGTCCAGAACAGTTGTGCGGCGGCCCTGGCCGCCGGCGGGTAGCGCAACAGCCCGGCGCCGGCCGACAGGCGCAGCAGCACCGCCAGGATCGCGGCCGCGTCGTGGTCGTGCACGCCCCGCTCGTAGCCCTCGTCGTAGCGCGCCTCCGCGGCCTGGCGCACGGTCACCAGCAGGTCGTCCTGGTCGTGGCCGGCGCCGAGGTCGTCGAGCACGCTGGCGGCCAGGTACTCCGCCCGGCAGACCGCCGCCGACTCGGAGACCAGCAGCTGGTCCCAGAACTCCCTGGTGGCCTCGAACTCCGGGTCGGTGACCGGTTCCCGGTAGTCGGTGCCGGTGACCGCCAACGACATCCGGCCGTCCTTGGGCACCAGCGTGAGGTCGATCGCCTGGGTGTTGACCGCGAACCGGTGCCGGCCGAAGCGCACGGTCTCGCCACCGTCGGCGAACAGGTCGGCGCGGTCACGCAGGGACCGGCCGGCCTCCTGCCTGGCCGCCTTGAGCCGCCCGGCCAGCTCCTCCGCACGCACCGCGTCGTCCAGCGCGCGCAGGTCGTCGGCGACCGCGCGGACCTTGGCCACCATGGGATCGGAGGCGAAGTAGGTGTTGATCTCGTCCAAAGAGGACAGCGTGGCGACCCGGCGGTTGACGCTGGTGAGGATCCGCTCGGCGGAGTCGACCAGCCGGTCGGCCCGGCGCGCCTGCTCGTCGACCAGCGCCTGCTTGCGAGAGGAGAACGCCTCGTAGACATCGGTCCGTTTGGCCGACAGCTCGGTCAGGAAGTCATCGAACTCGGCGAACCTGGACTCCAGGTTCTCCAGGCGCAGCAACAGTTTGCCAAGGCCGTCGTCGCAGCGGCGCGGGGTGTCGGCGACCGCGAGCGCGCCGGTGATCGCCTGGCCGAGCAGCGCGAACTCGGCGGCGAACGCGGCCCGGCCCTCGGTGGACAGCAGCGCCTTACGCCGACCGTCCAATGTGGCCCGAGCGCGGTTGACCCCGCCGAGCACCTCGCCGATCCGTTCCAGGATGGTGGTGCGCACGGTGGCGTCGGCGATGTCCAGCCCGCCGACGACCTCGGTGACGATCTCCAGCCCGGCGGCCTGCTCGGCCAACCGCTCGCCGACCGGACCGGCTTCGGCGACCGTCGCGATCTTCTCCGCGTCGGCGATCAGCGCGTCGACCTGCTCGTGGTAGCCGGAGAAGGCATCCGGCCCGCGCAGGAACTCCACCGCGCGGTTGGCCGCGGCGTCCAGTTCGGACTCCAGCAGGGCCGCCAGCTCGTCGATCCGCGCGGTGTCCACGTAACGCAGCTCGCGCAGGGTCACCAGCCTGCCCTGCGCGCGGCGCAGCTCGGCGAGCTGCCCGACCCACTGGTCGGCCGACTTCGGCGCCTCGCCCCGGACCCGGCGCACCAGCGACCGGCACTGCTCGTCGGCCCCGGTGAGCTCCTTGGCCGCCGCCGCGGTCAGCGTCTGCACGGTCTCGAACTCGGCGAGCACCTGCTCGGCGGTGGCCCGCACGTCCGCGACCGGGGTCCGCAGGTCGCCGAGCTCGGCCTCGCCCAGCCAGTGGTAGTTGTCGAACGTCCTGCTGCACGCGGCGATCAGGCCCTCGAACATGGCCGTCGACGGCGCCATCTCGCCGATCATCCTGGTGACCGAAAGGCAGTCGGACACCCCGCGCACCAGGTCGGCGTTGCCCACCCGCTCCAGCGGTCCGGTGCCGACCGGTTGCGCGGCGGCGAAACTGTCGGACACGTACGGGGTCTGCCACACCTGCATCGGGTGCACCCGCGTCGGTTCCTCGGACTCCGCGCGGAACGCGACCAGCGTGCCGTCCTCGAACAGCGAGTACCCGTGGCAGGGCAGCGGGGTCGCGACCTCCTTACGGATCACGTTGTACGGCAACAACAACGAGCGGCCGTCCCGGCGGGCGTGGAAGACGTAGACCACGTCCTCGCCGTTGGGTGAGCGGATGACCCGCTCGAACTCCAGGTCGTCGGTGGCGGTGTCGAACGTGCGGGACACACCAGTCGTCAGGTAGTAGCCGCCGGGGAAGATCAGCCCCTGGTCCTCCGGCAGCCGCTGGCAGGCCTGCCCGATCCCGTCGAGTCGCACCACGGACTTGGTGCGGGTGTTGTAGACCAGGTACCGCCAGGTCTTCTCGTTGTAGGGCAGGATCTTCAGCAGGATCAGCGGGCCGACCCGCGCGTAGCGCACGTCGGCGTCGGCCAGGCTCTGCAGCTTCTCCTCGACCGGCTCGCGGTAGATCCCCTCGCCGACCTCGGTGTTGTTCTCGATCTTGACGGTGAGGTCGCCGTTCACCGTCTCGATGAAGACCTCGTCCTCGATCGCGATGTGCGGATGCCGCCCGAGCACGTGCTGTTCGCGGGTGGTCTCGACCCAGGTGAAGTCGTGCGCGGCCGGGAACACGTGGTCGCGCTCGCCCGCGTTGTCCAGATAGGAGATCGAGCCGTCCGCGCCCACACGCCAGCGCAGCACCTTGATGTCCTCGGTGCGCGGGCCGGTCTGGAAGATCGCGAGCAGCTTGCCCTCCACCGGGCGCAGCTGCAGCAGCCGGGTCTCCCGGTAGTAGCGGTACAGCTCGGTGAAGTCCCGCCGGAACCGCTCGTCGCGCAGCAGCTCCGGCCGTTCGTCCTGCCCGGCGTCCTCGAAGCGGAACGCCTCGTCGTCGCGGGTGAACCGGTGCAGGGAGAACACGTCGTCGACCGTGGTCTCCGGCTTGAGACCGATGAACACGTTGTAGCCGAACAACATCAGCCCACTGGCGACCTCGCCGTCACTGTCCGGGACGGACACGATGTCGCGCGGCACGCAGTTGTTGGCGGTGCGGATCCGCTCCGCGCCGACCAGCCGCAGCTCGGTACCGCCGAACACCTCCAGCCGCCTGGCGTTGAGCGACTCCGCCCGGCGGGTCAGCTCACCGGCCTGCTCGGCGAGCCGGGCGCGCAGCACCTCGTAGGTGCGCGCGTCCAGCCCGGCCGGTCCTTCCACAGTGGACGCTGGCGCGTCCTCGGCGGTGGTGGTCACGAGTTCGGCGCGATCACGGCCGCCGAGTTGTGGTTGTTGTCCGGCGCGCCGATCGGCAGGCTCTTCAGGTCGACGCCGTCCTTCATCATCTTCATCAGCAGCGCGGACATCGAGATGTTCTTGACGTCATCGGTGTCCATCGAGCCGAGGATCTGCTTGATGTCGTCGGTGAAGTTGGCCGAGCCGTTCAGCCACGGGCCGGCCAGCGTCCTGGCCACGTCGGAGTGCTGCACGAACCCGTCGATGCCCTTGCCGAGCGCGATCGAGCCGACCAGCTTGTCGAAGAACACCGAGTCGCCACCGACGATGTCGATGTCGGCGGTCTCCAGGCCCTTGGCCAACACCTCGGCCTGTGCCTGCGCGACCTCGCGCTGTGCCTGGATGCCGGCCATCCGGACGTCCTTGTCGGTCTCCAGCCGGATCCGGAACTCCTCGTGGGTACGGGTGGCGTCGTCCATGGACGCGAGCGCGGCGGCCTTCTCAGTGAGCCCCTCCGCCTCGCCCTTGAGCTTCTCGCGCAGCGCGTCGGCGCCGGCAAGTGCCATCTCCCGCACCACGATCGCCTCGGCGCGGCCCTCCTTCTCGATGACCTCGGCGCCGCGCTCGCGCACCTGCACCTCGGCCAGGCCCTCGGCCGCGGCCTCGGCCTGGATCCCTTCGGCCAGGCGGATCTTGGCCGACGCGTCGAGCTCGGCGGCCTGCTGGCGCGACTCGGCGAGCAGCAGGTTCTCCCTGGCCTTGAACTTGGCCGCGGCCTCCGCCGCCTCGGCCGCCTTGATGTCCTTGACCAGGTTCTCCTGCGCCTGCGCCTCGGCCCTGATCACCACGGCCTGGCGGTCACGCTCGGCCTCCTCGACCGTGCGCAGCCGCTTGATGTTCTCCTCCTGCTCGGCCACGGTCTTGTCGACCGCGATCCGCTCCCGGACGACCTCGGCGACCGTGCGCTTCTCGACCTCGACCTCTTTGTCCTTGGCCGCGTTGGCCATCGCGATCTCGCGTTCCCTGGCGACGACCTCGAGCTGGCGGTCCTTCTCGATCCGCTCGGTCTCGATCGCGATGACCCGCTCCCGGTTCTTCTCCGCGACGGCGACCTCGCGGGCCCGGTTCTGGTCCTGGATACCGAGATGCTCGTCGGTGCGCAGGTTCGCGGTCTGGGCCTTGAGCCGCTCCTCGGCCTGGACCTTGGCGGTCTCGGCCTCCTCGCGGGCCTTCATGGTGTCGATCTCGCGGCGCTGGCGGTTCTCCGCGTCGGCCTGCCGGCGTTCCAGCTCGAGGATCGCCTCGCGGGCGTCCACGTTCTGCTTGGTGATCTCCTTCTCCTCGGTGCGCTGGAACTCGTTGGTGCGCACGTGCTCGATCGCGGTCAGCTCGGTGATCTTGCGGATGCCCTGTGCGTCCAGGATGTTGTTGCTGTCCAACTGGGACATCGGGGTCTGCTCGAGGTAGTCGATCGCCGCGTCCTCGAGGCTGTAGCCGTTGAGGTCGGTGCCGATGACCGCGAGGATGCGGTCGCGGAACTCGTTGCGCTTGGTGTAGAGGTCGACGAAGTCGAGGTGCTTGCCGACGGTCTTGAGCGCCTCGGAGAACTTGGCGGCGAACAACTCCTGCAGCGTGCCCTGGTCGCTGGCCCGCGCGGTGCCGATGGCCTGGGCGACCTTGATGACGTCCTCGCTGGTCTTGTTGACCCGCACGAAGAACGTGATCCGGATGTCGGCCCGGATGTTGTCCTGGCAGATGAGACCTTCCTGCCCGGTGCGGCCGATCTCGATCGTCTTGACGGAGATGTCCATGTACTCCGCCTTGTGCAGCACCGGTAACACGACCGCGCCGGTGAACGTGACGTGCACGTTGCGCACCTTGGACACGATCAACGCCCGGCCCTGCTCCACCTTGCGGAACAGGCGGCTGATCGCGACCAGCAGAATCAGCAGGACGGCGACGACCACGCCGATCGCGATGAAGATGACCTCCATTGTGGACCTCTCTGTGATGTCAGGCCGGCGCGACCCAGAAGAACTCGCCGTCGGTGTCGTAATCGAAGATCAGCGCCCGGCCACCGGCGGTGAGCGTGTGCTCACCGGTCTGGCGCACCTGGACGATCGCGGAGGACCCGTCCGCGGCGGTGACCTCGGCCTGGCCGAAGTCGGCGGAGACCCGGCCGGTGCGGATGACGCACTCGCGGCCGACGAAGTCGTTGCGGGACGGCTCAACGCCGGTGGAATAGAGCCTGCGCAGTGGGGTGGCCACCAGGCGGGCGGCCAGCAGACCGAGGAACAGGCCGAGCACCAGCACACCGATGCCGGCGACGGTGCCCGGCAGGCCACCGAGATCGGCGAACACCAGGCCACCGGCAAGGCTGGTGAACCAGGCAACCACGATCAGTACCGAACCGGTGACGGTGAACGGCACACCGCCAAGTCCCAGCCCGTCACCGAAGCCGCCGCCACCGTCCCCGGCGAACAGTTCGACGTCGAACGTGCCGAGCAGCACGAGCAACCAGTACCCGATGACGAGCACGAGCAGAAACGTCATTGGTACAGCGGGAAAAGACAGCGCAGCGTCGAAGAACTCGCCCATCCGCCCTCCCCCTGGCCTGCTGTGGCGGGACTATACCCAGCACAAACCACCAGCCAGGGGGAAAAGTGAGAAAATCCGCGCGGCGGGTTACCGCACTGTGACGTTGTCCCAGTTGGACTAACGCTGAGGCTGGCGCGCCCGCGCGCGCGTGAGCAGCGAGACGCCGCCGCCGGCGAACACCACCTGCAGCGCGATCTCGGTCCAGTCGATGCCGGCGGTGTCCGCGACGCCGATCAGGCCGGCCACCCCGGTGCCGACGACCGCGCCGACGACGCCGACCAGGATCGTGGCCAGCAGCGACAGCCGGTGACGTCCGGGCACGACCGCGCGCCCGAGCCCGCCGATGATCACGCCGAACACGATGGCGCTGATGATTCCGGTGATCTCCACGATGTCCTCCCTCGACCCCGATGCTGCCAACCAAGCATCGGCCGGAAGGGAGGTCGCCGCATCGGGCATCCCCCGGAGTTCGACCCTGAGCCCGGGTCCCGGCGGACTAGAAGGAGTCGCGGTTGTAAGCCGCGAGGATCTTCTTGATCTTCTCGTCCTCGCGGTCGGCCGCCGGCACGAGCACCTCGGTCACCACGTCGGTCAGCTCGGCGAGCCGCTGGTGGAGCCTGCGGGTCTCCTGCACCTCGAGCTCCAGCTCGGCTACCCGCTCGCGCAGCTTGCGCAGCTCGTCCTGCACACCGGTTATCCTGGCCAGACGCCTGGCCTGCTTGCCGACGACATCCATGGTGCGCGCGCGCAGCTTGGACTTCAGCGTTTCCATGTGGCCACCAGCCTGCATACGTGTGGGTCCTCGTTCTTGTAGACGGCGAAGCCGTGGCCGGCCTCCCGGTGCTCGATCTGCCCGCCGCGCGCCTCGATCTCGCCGACCACGACGTCCGGGTCGAGGTACTTGCGGAAGTGCTCGCCGAAGACCTTCTCCGCCTTGGCGTCCTGCCCGGTGCGGAACTCGAGGTAGAACCGGCCGCCGCGGCGCAGGCACATGCTGGCCACCCGCCACAGGTTGTGCCGGCCGAAGTCCTCGAGCGCGTGGATCAGGAACCGGCCGTAGAGCACCGGCGGCTGGTCGCGGTGGGCGAACTCGGCGCCCATGGCCAGCACCTGGCGCACGTCGTAGAGGTTGAAGGTCTTGAACCTGGCCGGCAGCTCCTCCTTGGCGGCGGTCTTGCCGGCGCGTTCGGTGGCCGCGGGGATGTAGTCCATGCCGAGCACGTCCCTGCCCTGCCTGGCAAACCACAGCGAGTCCCGACCGGTACCCGACCCGATGTCCACAATGGAGGATTCGGCGTCCTCACGCTGGTGCACCCACTGCGCGAACGGGGACGGCTGCTCGGCGACGGTGGAGCTGGACCGTCCGAAGTAGAACGGCCACCAGTGCCCGCGGGCGGTGTTGTTGCCCCTTGCCCAGCCGTCGAGCCGGCGGCGGACCCGGTGTGGGGTGGTGAACTTGAACGACGGGTCCGGGATGCGCCAGTGCGGGCCGTAGGTGATCTCCAGCAGCGCCTCGGGGTTGGCGGGCGCGGTGATCCGGCGGCCCTCCAGCACGACCTCGCCGAGCGGGAGGATGGTGGCGGTGTCGAAGTCCGGCGCGTGCACCTCCGGCATCAGGTAGAAGGTGCCCTCCACGACGAACCCGGCGAACACGTCGATCGCCCGGCCGCCCTCCGGATCGGGCACGATGACCTTGAAGTCGGCGGCGGAGAAGCGCCACGTCCAGTAGCCGGCGCGGATCATGATCCGCTCCAGCGCGTAGGACTCACGCGCGACGTCGACCGGGCTGGTGTGCCGGCTGAGGTAGGCGACGTCGGCGTCGGAGTCGTGCGGGATGAACGAGCCGTCGCGGACCGCGCCGAGCAACGCGCCGAACGCGAGGAAGGCGTCCACGCCACCCTCGTCGCGCAGCCGGGCCAGGACGTCCTCGATGGCGTCGAGCAGGGCGTTGACCGTGGCCTCCCCACGCTCGGCGAAGCCGCACTGGAGGTCGCCGCCCTTGTCGACGATCAGCGGGCGGCCCTTGGCGTCGACGATGTTCACCCGGGCGTCGGTGTCGTCGAAGGCGTACTCACCGTCGAAGAGCACCCGTTCGGTGAACCGCTCGCGTACGGTGACCTTGCCGGTGCCGGTGAGGAAGGGGCGCAGGCTGCCCGGCCAGCGCGCGCGCCTGCGGGCGCCGTCGACCTTCGCGTCGCGACCGGCGTCGAACGACCAGACCCACTTGCCCTCGAAGAGCACGTCGATGACCGCCTGCTGGGCGGCGGCCACCAGGACGCCGTCCCGATCGACGCTCGCGACATCGGAGGGCACAGCGGAAGCACTCCCGGCGTCGGGGAGGCGTCTTTCGGTTTCGCGCATGATCCGCGCACTCTAACAGTGGGTGAAGCTTCAGTGGAATTCTCGTGAACTACTTGGGTGACGGTGACGCACGCCCCGATAAAGACTCCGGACCTCACCGTACGTAGCGTCCGTCGCTCTCGGTGACGAGGGGTTCGGTGGCGGCCGTGGGCAACCTCAGGCGAACGTTCGCGTCCTTGTTGTGGATCAAGAACAGTTCAGAGATTGGTCGGGGTTGGGGATCGCAATGAGGATACGTGGTGTCATCGTCGGCTTGTTCGTGCTTGGAGTGCCGTTTCTCGCTGGCTGTACGGGATCGGACAACACGGTGGGAGACACCGGCGGGAGCGACACCAAACCAGCCACTTCAGCCGCGAGCGGGACGAGCTCGCCACCGGATTCCGATATTGTGTTGGGGTCCAACGGATATGGTCAGTTCACTCTTGGGATGAGCAAGCAGGCGGCGCTCGCCGTCGGTGGCCTCACCGAGCGCGGTAACGACGGCGGGTCGTGCATCGCGTATGCCGTCGCTGACGGCGGACGTGTGGTCATCTCGGAGAAGTACGGCGCGGTAATCATCCAGGCGCCGTCAGGAGCGCACACGCCGGAAGGCATTGGGGTGGGATCGACGTTCAGCCAAGTGCTGGCCGCCTATCCCGACGCCACCGAGTACCAAGATGGGTACCTGGACGGGGCGTATCTGTTCGACGTTCAGGAAGGGCAGGGGACCTCCTCCGGCGACCTCGACACCGCAACGGTGGGCATGCTCAAGGTCCATGGCCAGAAGTCGGACTGCGCGGGCGCCCTTGGCTGACTGGAACAGACCACCGTCACATCACTGAACGGATGCGGAAGACGCTGCCGGCGCCGGCGAGGAGCAGTGCGGCGGCGACGGCGTAGAGGGTGGGATAGCCGCCGAGGTGGGTGACGATCGGGGCGGCCAGCGCGGGCGCAAGCACCTGGGGCAGCGCGCTCGCCACGTTGATCACGCCGAGGTCCTTGCCCCGGTCGGCCGCCGCCGGCAGGACCTGGGTCATCAGCGCCAGGTCGACCGAGGTGTACACGCCGAAGCCCAAGCCGAGCACAGCCGCCGCGAGCACCGCGCCCGGCCAGGCCGGCCACGCCGCCAGCAGGACCGCGGCCACCGCCATCACCACCCCCGCCCAGCTGACGAACACCCGCCGCCGGCCGATCCGGTCCGACCACAGGCCACCGACGACCACAGTGGACAGCAGGGTCACCGCGTAGACCGCGGTCAGGACGAACACCCCGCCGTCGGGGTCCGGGTAACCGACCGCGTCCTGCAGGAAGAACAGCAGGTACACGATCGCGATGCTGTTGCCGAGGTTGACCAGGAACCGGGTCAGCCACGCCCAGCCGAAGTCCGGATGGCGCCCAGGGCTGATCCAGAAGTCCCGCCAGCGCAACCGGGGCGGCGCGACCGTCAGCACGGTGTCCCGGCGCGCCAACAGATACGGCACGGTGGCCACCACCAGGAACCCGGCGCACACCAGATACCCCGCGGCCAACCCGCCGACCGCGGCCGCGAACCCGGAACCGGCGACGATGCCCAGGGTCTGGCCGACACCGAACCAGCCGCCGACCTGACCGCGCTGGTCCAACGGCACCTGGTCGGGCACCGCGGCCATCAGCGCGGCCAGCATCGCGTTCAGCGTCAGCTGCGCGAGACACCAGCCAATCGCCATCACCGCCAGGTTCGGCGCGACCGCCAGCAACGCCAGGCTCGCCGCGCCGCCGAGGGCACCGAACGCGGTCCACGGCAGCCGGCGCCCGATGGTCGACGTGGTGCGGTCCGACAGCGCGCCGAACACCGGGTTGGCCACCATCGACACCGCGGCGCCCAACCCGACCACCACGCCGAGCGCCAACTCCTTGTCCTGCGGCGCGAGCGACTCCGCCTGCCGGCCCAACAACACCTGCAGCGGCCCGTAGAACGCGGTGAACAGACCGAGGCCGGCGACGGTGAGCGAGGCGGTCCACCCGGCCGGCACCCGCCGCGCCGGCATGGTCATCGCTGGGCCCGGATCAGCTCGCGGTACCAGTGGAAGGAGTCCTTGCGGGTACGGGCCAGCGTCGGGTAGTCGATGTGCACCAGGCCGAACCGCTGCGAGTACCCGACCGCCCACTCGAAGTTGTCCACGATGGACCAGACGAAGTAGCCGCGCAGGTCGACCCCGTCGTCGATGGCCGCTCTGGCGGCCCGGACATGCCCGTCCAGGTAGTCGATCCGCCGGGTGTCGGCGATCCGGCCGTCGGCGTCCGGGCCGTCGTCGAACGCGCAGCCGCTCTCGGTGACGTACACCGGTGGCAGCGCGTCGCCGTAGCGGGCGCGCAGGGTCGTCAGCACCTCGCGCAGGCCGTCGGGCGCGATCGGCCAGCCGAAGTCGGTGAGCGGATAGCCGTCCACGGCGGGGAACTCGAACGGCAGCCCGTCTGGCATCGGCACGCCGTCGATCACCGCGGCCGCGGTGGCCGGCTGGGGCGCGCCCACCCGGTTGGGCTGGTAGTAGTTCACGCCGTACCAGTCCAGTGGCGTGGCTATCGCCCGTAGGTCGTCGTCGACCGGGCCGGGCATCGCCGCGGCGAACCCCTCCGGGTACTCGCCGCGCAGCACCGGCGCCGCGAACAGGTCGTTGACCAGGACGTCGTAGGCCTTGGCGGCGGCGCGGTCGGCCGGGGCCTCGGAGGCCGGCCACACCGGCACGTGGTGGTTGGCGATGCCGATCTGGTCGGCGCCAGCCGCGCGCAACGCCTGGACCGCCAGCCCGTGGCCGAGAAGTTGGTGGTGGGCCACCGGAAGCGCCTCGAACATCAGCTGCCAGCCGGGGGCGTGCGCGCCGACCGCGTAGCCGAACAGGGTCAGCACCATGGGTTCGTTGAGCGGCATCCACAGCCGTACCCGGTCGGCGAGCCGCTCGCCGACCACCGCGGCGTAGTCGGCGAACCGGAACGCGGTCTCGCGGGTCAGCCAACCGCCGGCGTCCTCGACGACCTGTGGGGTGTCCCAGTGGAAGAGGGTGACCACCGGCGCGATCCCGGCCGCGCACAGCTCGTCGACCAGCCGGTCGTAGAAGTCGAGCCCGGCGGCGTTCACCGCGCCCCACCCGGTCGGCAGCACCCTCGGCCAGGACACCGAGAACCGATAGGCGTCCACGCCGAGGTCGGCCATCAGCCCGACGTCCTCGCGGTAGCGGTGGTAGTGGTCGGTGGCCACCGCGCCGGTGTCCCCGCCGAGCACCGTGTTCGGCCGGTCACAGAAGGTGTCCCATGTGGACCGACCGCGTCCGTCGGCGGTGACCGCGCCCTCGATCTGGTAGGCCGAGGACGAGACACCCCACAGGAACCCGTCCGGGAACACGGGAATGACAGGCGGCGTCATCGAAGACGGTCCTCCGCGGGCAGGGTCGTTGAACCGGGCGCAGGCAGCCTGGCCTGTGCGGCGTCGATGGTCAAGACTCCAAGTGGCGATGCCGGCGACAATCGGGTGGCGGCGTGCGGGATCATGGACACGATGTCTGTCCGACTGGCTTTCGGGGTGAGCACCGGACCCGGGACGCGCTGCTGGTTACCCGCCCCGGGCGATGCCGCCGTCCCCGCGCAGGACCGGGCCGGGGCACACCCACCCGGCTCGCCGGTGGCGCTCGGCCCGGCCGACGCCTCGCCGGCGGCGGTGCGCGCGGCGCTCGCACGGCTCACCACGTTGGTGGCCAACGGAACCGAGACCGCCGGCGCGGGCGTGGAGCTCGGCGGCGGTTTCGTCTCGGCGCGGCTGGCCGGCGCCAACGGCGACCGGCGGGACGCGGTGCTCGCCGCGATGCGGGTGCTTGGCACCGACGGCGCCCACCGGCTGGGCGACCGATCCGCTGTGCTGGTGGCGTTGTTCGGCCTCGCGGCGACCAAACGGGTCGGCGCGGCGGCGAACACGGCGATCACCGACGGCCGCTGGGCGGCGCTGCAACTGGCCTCGGCGGTGTCCGACCTGCTCGGCCCCGAACAGGTGGAGCAGGTGCTCGCGCTACGCGCCCCGGACGGCGTCGACCCGTTCCGCCACGGCGCGGCCTCCACGTTGGCCGAGCACCTTTCCCGGGTGCTGTCCCGGTATCCGAAGCCACGGCGGCTGACGCTGGTCGACAGCCTGTGGCAGCACGTGTGCGCGCGGCTGGTCGCCAAGCAGCGGCTGGCCGCGCTGCCGAGAACCCAGGTCCGCGCCGACCGGATCGACAAACTGGCCACGCGCCACCGCGAACACTTCGACGCCTTCCTCCTGCGGGCGCTCAACCGGGGTGTCCACGGCGAGGTGACGCTGGCCGATGCGGCCCGCTGGCAACCGCCGAGGGGGTGGACCTCGGGGGAACTGCGGCGGCTGATGCACGACGCCATCGCGGCGACCGCGCTGCTGCGGTTCGCCAGGACCATGTCCGACGAGGGCCTCGCGGTCGCCGCCGCCCGGCACCGCGACGAGCTGGTCGCGGCCGACGCCTGCCTGACCGACGAGGCGCGGGCCGAGGCGTCCCGCCGGCCGCCGGGCGCCTACAGCCATCCGGCGCGGCCGGGGCGCTACGTGCACGACCTGCTCGAGCGGCTACGGCCGGACAACCCGATCACCGACCGGACCACGACGTATGTGCGGGAGCGGGTCGCCATGGCCCGCAACTACGGCGTGGTGGTGCACGGCGTGGTGACCGAGATCGTCGGCCGGCTGGCCGGCGACCCGCTGCACAACTGCTGGGACACCTGCCGGCCGTGGCAGGCCGAGCATCTTCGGCAGTGGCGGGCCGCCGCGGGATTCGCACGGGCCCCGCGCGGCTGGGAGCAGCCGCCGCTGGCCGACGCGCACGCCGATGGCCCCAAAGAGACGCTGGCGCAGCGGCTGGCCGCCGCGCCCGAACTGGACCCGGCGGCGGTCGAGGCCCCGCACGACCTGCTCTGGTACGCGGACCTGGCCGATGCCCTGGCGCCGTTCTACGGGCACGAGACCGCCCACGTGCGACACGAGCGGAACGCGCCGGACCCGGACTTCAACCCGTGGCGGCCGCCGGAGGAGCCGAGACGACCGACGGCCGACTCCGTGCCGCTGGCGGCGGCCGAGGTCGCGCAGCTGGTCGCGTTCGGGGCGACGCCACCCGCCCGCTGCGGCAGCTGGCCGGAGTTGGTGGACCGGATCAGCAAGGACGCGACGGTCGCGGAGGCCAGCGTCGGCGCGTTCCCGATCCCACCTGAACTGTCCGATATGGACAACCAGCTGGTGCCGGGTACCGCGCTGACGGTGGAGGTGGGCCGCGAGCCGCGACAGTTGGCCAGCTGGTCGAGCTACATGGGCAACTGCATCGGCGAGTCCTGGTATGTCGAGGATGCCCGTGAAGGCCAGTTCGTGTTGATGGCCCTGCGCGCGGGTGACACCGGCCGGATCGTGGCCAACCTCGACATTCGCTTGCGTACCACCGGTTGGCACGTGCACGAGCTGCGCGCGCGGTTCAACGACGACGTCGATCCGGCGCTGGCCGAACAGGTCCAGCGGTGGGTGGCCGGGCTGGCACCGGTGGCCCCGCCGGCACCAGCGCCCGCGCTGCCGCCGGTGCGTGCCCGGGGTGGCGGGCCGCGCCGGGCAGCCGGCCGGTTGCCGGCCGAGCTGATCCGCGCCCTGGTGACCGAAGTGGACCGGACACTGGCCGAGGCGTCGGCCGCGCGCCGGACCTATGTTCAGGTGGCGCGCGGGCTGGCCGACTTCGAGCCGACGGCGGCGGTGATCGCGCTCAAGCGGACCACGCCGACACAGCGGGTCCAACTGGTGCGTGGCGCGCTGGACGCCGGCCTCAGCGCGGCGGCGCTGTGGCGGGCGACCCGGGTACGCCCGCTCGCCGAGGCCGTCGCCCGGCTCGATCCCGGGCTGCGCGACGACGACCGGATCGGCAGGCTGACCGGCGATGAGCCGCTGCCCAGGTCACTGCGGGCGTTGGTGCGGCGCGCGGAGATCGCGCCGGCCTACGCGCTGGACGTGGTCGCGCTGGCCGTGCGCCGGTCGCTGGGCGAACTGGTGGACACCGAGGTGTTTCCCCGGTCGGTGGCCCGCCGGCCGACGCCAGAGCTGGTGTGCGCGCTGGTCATCGCGACAACCTGTCGACCGTCCATCCCGGACGGCTCGGTCCGGCTGCTGGCGCCCGGCGTCACCGAGGTACCCGGCTTCCCCGCGACCGACCTGCGCGACGAGGACGGGCCGTGGCAACACGCCCTGCCGGCGGCGGCCGAGCTCGGCGCACACGTGGCGTCCTTCGGCGAGCAGGGTCTGCTCGCCCCCGCCGGGCTGCTCGGCAAGGGCGGCTGGCCCGCGCTGTGGCGGCGCGCCCACCGCTGAACCCGCTTACCATCGGCACGATGCTGAGCGACGCGCGGATCGAAGCCCGCATACCGACCCAGGATCTGGCCAGGGCCCGCACCTGGTACGCCGAGAAGCTCGGCCTCGAGCCGGTCGAGGAACGTGCCGGCGGCCTGCGCTACGAGGGCGGTGCCGGCGTCTTCTGCCTGTTCGCCTCGGCCGGTGCGGCCGACGGGTCGTTCACCCAGCTGGCGTTCTACGTCGAGGACATCGAGGCGGTGGTCGCCGAGTTGCGCGGGCGGGGCGTGGTGTTCGAGGAGTATCCCGGGACGGTGAACGGGATCATGGACATCGAGGGCAACTACCCGAGCAAGGGGCGCGGGGAGCGGGCCGTGTGGTGCCGGGACAGCGAGGGCAACATGATCGGCATCGCCGAGGTGGTGCGCTAGCACCGTCCCGGGGGTTCAGGAGGTGGCGGCGCGTTCCTCCGCGCTGCGCAGCACGCAGAACTCGTTGCCCTCCGGGTCGGCCATGACCGCCCAGCCGGTGCCGTCGGCCAGCCGCCGATCGTCCGCGATGGTGGCGCCGAGGGCGATCAGCCGGGCCACTTCCTCGTCCCGGGGGATCAGCGGACGCAGGCACAGGTGCAGGCGGTTCTTCACCGTCTTGGGTTCGGGGACCTTGAGGAACAGCAGTTCCTGCCCGTCGCCGATGCTGATGCCGACCTCGTCGTCGGCCGGCGTGTCCTCGGCGCCGACCGGCAGGTTCAGCACCGCGCTCCAGAACTGCGCCAACCGGAAGGGGTCGGCGCAGTCCACCGAGATGTTCATGATCTGTGAGGTCACGGGCGCGAGCCTGGCATCACCTGGCGTGGAACGCCACCGGATTGTCGGTACGGCCTACCGGTCACGTCCCGAGTGCCAGCGCGCGCGGGATGAACGTAGCCGTCGTGGGAAGGATCGTAATGACTGGATCACACCGCGTCAGCAAAATGCGACAGGCAAGCACAGTTCACGCACGGACCAGTCATCGTGGGTCGGGCTCGTAGTAGGAGTGCACGGCGGGTTGCCCGGTGTAGTTGGGGCCGGCTCGGTCGTTTGCACCGAGGTACTGGAACGGCAACCGGATCCGGGCGGGCCCGCGCCGGTGGATCCGCCGGGCTCGCGGGTTGTGGACGAAGTCGACCGCCCGCAGCGCGGTGGTCAGCCGCCTGCCGACCGGGGTGCCGTCGGGAAGCCGGATGCTGGTCGCGTCGAAGTTGGCGACGAACTGGCCAGTGGCGGTCAGCCAGGAGGCCGCCGCCGCCAACACGCCGAGTTTGTCGCCGACGTAGTGCAACCCGTGCACACACGTGATGAGGTCGAAGCACTCCGCGGGCTGCCACGCCGCGACCGACGCGGTGACGAAGCGGACCTGCGGCGGCGGGTTGGCGACGAACCCGTCGACCAGGTCGACGCCGATGATCCGCACCTGGCCAAGCACACCCCGTTGGCGCAGCTTCTCGGCCGCGTGCACCAGCGCGGTTCCGCGCCCACAGCACAGATCCAGCCAGCGCACGGTCGTCTGCGGCTCGGCGGCCAACCGCTCGGTGAGCACGCTGAGCAGGTCGACGCCGAGAACCCGGACGTAGCCGTCGCGTCCGGCCAGGCCGCGACCCCGGTTCATGTCGCGATTGGCCACCACCCAGGAACTCACCAACTCGTCATCGCGAGCCAACCGCACCACGCTCGACAGTCTTCCCAAGCCGATCCGTTGCCGGCAAGCGGGTCAGGCGATCGCGGCGCGCCCACGAACCATATTAGTTCGTGGTACGAACTTCAGTGCGGCGTGCGTGCCAGGACGAAGCACTGCGGGACCTTCTCCGGACCATGCGGCTGCCGAACCGTGCTGGACACGAGGACGAAGCCGGTGTCGTGCAACAGCTCGGCGATGTCGTCCGGTTGCTGGCGATACCAGTCGAGCGACACCGGTTTGCCGAACGCCTCAGCGTGCCGGCCGCGGTCCTCGCCGACCTGGAACGCGAGCATCAGGTAGCCGCCGGGGACGAGCACGCGGCGGAACTCGGCGAAGGCCTCGCGGCGGCGGTCCAACGGCAGATGGATGATCGAGTAGTAAGCGAGCAGCCCACCCTGGGACGCGTCGGCGAGGTCGAGCCCGAGCATCGACCCCACCTCGAACCGCAGCCCTGGATAAGTGCGTCTGGCCAGCTCGATCATGCGGGGCGACAGGTCGATGCCGACCACGTCCACCCCCAGCTCGTCGAGAAAAGCCGAGATCTGACCGGGGCCACAGCCGACATCCGCGACCGTGCCGGCGGGAACCAGTTCGGCGAACGCGGTGAGCAGCGCACGGTCGAGCGGATTCTCCGCCAGTCGGGTGCCGACCTGGTCGGCGTACTCGGCGGCGATCGCGTCATAGGAGTCGCGGGTGTCGGCAAGGAACGACGTGTCAGGCACAGCGGCGACTATGACAGCCGCGCCTCACATGGTGACGACGAGCTTGCCGGTGGTGTGCAGCCGGACGAAGTCGACACAGGCCTGCGCGCCCTGGTCGAGGCGGTACCGACGGCCGATCGTCGCCGGGAGGTCGCCGGTGCGCGCCAGTTCGCCGACCTCGCGCATCCCGCCGAGCGTGCCGTCCATGTCGAGCACAAAACGCAGCGCCACGTCGTCGCGGCCGATCCACTCCGGTGCCGGGATGGGGTAGGTGATCGTCAGCAGGCGCCCGCCAGGACGGATCGCCCTGGCGATGCCGGTCAGCCGGTCGCTCGGCAGCGTCAGGTTGACCGCGACGTCGACGCCGGTCGGATACTCGGCCTCGGTGTACCCGATGATCTCGTCCGCGCCAAGTCCGCGCAGGAGGTCGCCGTCGGCGGCGGTCGCGGTGGCGATCACCCTGGCCTTCGCGGCGGCGAGCAGCGGGACCACCGCCGTGCCGACACCGCCGGTGGCCCCGATGACCAGGACGGTTTCGCCCGGCAGGATCTCGGCCGTGGTCAGCAGTGCCCGCGCGGTCAGGCCAGTGGTGGCCAGCGCCGCGGCCCGCTCCGCCGACACGCCGGCCGGGCGGTGGGCCAGGAACGGGGTGTCGGCCTCGACGACCGCGTACTGGGCAAGCGAGCCGGTACTCAGCGACGGCCGGGTCGCCCCGGCCATCGCGCGCAGTGCCCTGGGCATGGCATGGCCGAAGATCTCGTCGCCCACCTGGTAGGCCGACACGCCCGGACCGACCTCGCTGACGGTACCGGCGAAGTCGTTGCCGGGTACGTGCGGAAACGCCAACGGCATGACGTCACGGAAGTCGCCACTGGGCAGGCGGACGTCGGCGGGGTTGATGGATGCCGCGGCGATCCGCACCTGGAGCTGCCCCGGCCCAGGCCGGGGCACCGGCACGTCGGCCACCGTGTAGCGCTCTGGCGGACCGTAGTCGGTCACCACGACTGCCTGCATACTCTCCTCCAAAACGGACCGCATGGTCAGGTTACGGCGGGAAGGTAACAGTAACCGGACCGAGCGGTCAACTTGCTAGGCTACGGTCGTGACCTCGCCCCGTCCGTTGCGCGCCGATGCCGCGCGCAACCGGGAGTTGCTGCTGACAGCGGCCACGGACGAGTTCACCGAGCGCGGCCTGGACGCCTCGGTCGCCGACATCGCCCGCCGGGCCGGCGTGGGGAAGGGCACCGTCTTCCGCCACTTCGCCACCAAGGACGACCTGATCGCCGCGATCGTGCTGGACCGCATCAACGCGCTCAACGCGGTCGGCGAGCGACTGCTCGGCGCGCCGGATCCGGCGGCCGGGCTGCTGGAGTTCCTCACGGTCGCCGCCCGCCAACGACAGCAACGCGACCTGTCGTTCCTCAACGACGCCGGCGGGATCAACGCGGAGGTGACCAGGGCCCGCATGCTGATGTCCGAGATCGTCGAGGCGCTCGTTGGCCGGGCCCGCGAGCAGGGCGTCATCCGGGCCGACATCACCGGCATCGACGTCATCCTGCTGATGTGCGCGCCGAACTATGTCACCGACTACGTGCGGGACGCCCCGCCGGACCTGTGGCAGCGATATCTCGCCATCATCTTCGACGGCCTACGCCGGGAAGGCGCCCACCCGCTGCCGCAACCACCACCGTCCTGAGCCCTACGCGCGTGCCGCCAGATCGGCTTCGACGTTGCCCGCCATGACGGCCAGGACCCGGACGGTCTCGGTGTACTGCGCGGGCGTCAGCTCGCCGAGGACGATCGCGCGGTTGCGGTCGACGCGGGCGGCGATCGTGGCGTGCGCGGCCCGCCCCCGGTCGGTGAGGGTGACGGTGTCGCCGTCCTCGGCGATCCAGTCGCGGGCGGCCAGGCCGTGTTCGAGTTCGGCGCGCAGGCCTGGCGCGTCCGCTTCCCAGAACGGCGCGAGCGCGCGCTGTAAGTCGTCGTGGGTGTGTGGGCCACGGCTGAGCGTGTTGAGGAGCTGCCAGTGGCGCCGGCTCACCGCCACCTCGGCCAGGGTGCGGTCGAAGTGGGTCTCCAACAGGTTGTGCAGCTGCTTGAGCCAGTAGCCGATCGGCCGGTCCATGACCCCTCCCTTTTGCATGTATATTGACATGTACTTGTAAACGATTATGCATGGGGTCGATATGCCGGACAAGCGAACTGGCCGCGATGTCGCCGCCATCGAGGCGGCCGTGGTCGCGCTGCGGCGCAGCCAGACCCGGCGCGCACTGGCCCGGCTGGCCGAACGACGCGCGGAGCGGCACGAGACCCTGCCCGAGGCCGTGTTCGAACTGCTGGACGCACTCGCCGCCGCGGCCGACCGGCGCGAGCAGCTGACCGTCACCCTCGCCGCCGCGGCGCTGGGGGTCGATCAACCTCGCGCCAGCCGGCTGGCGGCGCAGGCGCTGGCGGCCGGGCTGGCGCGCAGGGAGTCCGATCAGGCCGACGGCCGTCGGTCCGTCCTCGCGCTCACGGCCGAGGGGCGCGCGGCCATCGCGCGGATCGGCGCCTTCCGGCAACGCGTGATCGCCGAGGCCACCGAGGCGTGGTCCACCGAGGACCGGGCCGCGCTGGCCGAGCTACTCACCCGCTTCGTACACGACTTCGCCGCGCGGACGGCTGCCCGGACATGACAGCCGGACTTTTCCCCACTCCGCCGACCTTTGCCGCGCTGGAAAGCTGGGCCGGAGCGGGGCGGGTCATCCGTGCCGACAAGTCGATGTTGGCCGACTGGCGGCTCCCGGGGCAACAGCAGGCGACGCTGGTCTCGTGCGGGGTGCCGTTGCTCGACGGCGTCGTCGACGTGGTGTCGTTCACGACGGAGCCGACGAGGTACCGGCTCGCGGCACAGGGCCACGACCGGTCGAGTGCGAGCTACGCCGCGGAACGGGAGACCGGACGTGTGGTCGAACTGACACCATCGGGCGATGCCAGAGTGGTCAACTCGTCTGTCACTCACTGGCTGTGCTCGCTGCACCTGGTCGGCACCTGGCTGGCGACCTCGACGGCGGCCGAGCGCTGGGACGAGGACGACGCGCTGGAGGAGCTGGCACTCACCGAACTAGCCGACCTGGCACAGCGGATCGCCCACCTCGATCCACCCGCCTACGGCACAGACGGCGACCACCGAACCCACTTCTGGCCGGCGGTCCTGGATCGGTGGTTGTACTGACGCCTGCTTGGCCAGGCATGGTTGACCAAGCAATCTGATCATGTGCCGCGGATAGTGAAAGTCCAGGAGGCCAAGACACATCTGTCCGCCATCCTGGCCGACGTCGAACGGGGCGACGAGGTCGTCATCGCGCGCGGAGACGTTCCGGTGGCCCGGTTGATCCCGATTCGGGAGTCGCCAGCGAAAGAACTGGGCTTCGTGCCCTACCAGGTTCCCGACTCGTGCAACGAGCCGCTGCCCGAGGGCGAGTTGGCCGCGTGGGAGGCGTGACAACGCTGGCTGCTGCTCGACACCCACGTGTTGCTGTGGACGTTGACCGAGCCGGCTGCCCGGACAGCTCCGTGACCTGGTCGCCGATCGCCGCACGGAACTGTTCGTGTCCGCGGCCTCGGCGTGGGAGATCGCGACCAGGCAACGGCTGGGGAAGCTGCCCCAGGCCGAGGTGCTGGTACGCGCCTATCGGCAGCATCTCGCGCGGCTGCAGGTGAACAGCATCCCCATCAGCGACGAGCACGGCCTGCTCGCGGGATCCCTGGAATGGGCTCACCGGGATCCGTTCGATCGCATGATCGCCGCACAGTGCATGACCGAGTCACTGCCACTGGCGACCGCCGACGAGGCGTTCCGGACCCTGACCGGAGTTCAGGTGTTGTGGTGATCGCGCCGTGACGCCCGCCCGGCGAGCCCGAGCAGACAGGCCGGCAGGGCGATCGCGAGACCGAGCGCGACCATGAGCAGCGCGCCGGTCGCCGGCGCGAGGTGGTCGAGCATGGTCAGGTGCACCAGGAAATGCGGCACCGTCCAGGTCAGGTACATGACGAGCGCGGTCCGGGTCATCCACTGTCCCATGTGGACGGTCGCGGCGCCGAGCACCACGGCGCTGGCCAGTGTCATGGCGCCGTAGTCCCGCATCAGGTGCTCGTTGTAGGCCATGCCCATGCCGACCACCTCCAGCGCGAAGAACCGCGCCGGCAGGAACAGCGCCCACCCGCCGACGACGACCTGGGTCGCGGCGAGAAACCCGAGACCGACGCGCAGCCACCGGCGCGTCATCGAGTTCGTCCCGCCAGGAACTCGTCGAACGTGATCCGCCCGACCGCCCGGTCCGGGGTGAGGTGATGGCCAGCGCGGTAGTCCCGGATCGCCCTGCCGGGCAACGGAACCGCCAACACCGGCCGGCGCCGCCCGACCGCCAGGAGATAGCTGCGGGCCAACTCGCTGGCCGTCCGCACCTGCGGCCCACCGAGCTCCGGCACCCGGTTCGCGGCCGGTCCCGCCGCGAGCGTGACCAGATGGTCGGCCACCTCCGTGACGTCGATCGGCTGGAACCGCACCTTCGACGGCATCAGCGTCACCGGCAGCAGACGCTGGACGCGGCACATGGTGGCGATCAGGTCGTGGAACTGGGTCGTGCGCAGGATCGTCCACGGCAGCCCCGAGCCCTCGACGCGCCGTTCACACGCCAGCTTCGCCCGGTAGTAGCCGATCGCGACCCTGTCGACCCCGACGATCGACACGTACACCAGGTGCGGGCGCCCGGTCGCCTTCGCGGCCTCGATCAGGTTGTCGGTCGCGGCCACGTCGCCTCGGCCGTTGGTGGTCGCCAGGTGGATGATCACGTCCACGTCGGCCGTCGCGTCGGTCAGCCCGCGGCCGGTGCGCAGATCGCCCACCACCCAACGGTGCGCGGCCGGCGCGCGCTGCCCTCGGGTCAGCACCCGCACATCGTGGCCAGGGTCGAGCAGCCGAGGGACCAGCGCGCAGCCGAGCCGCCCAGTGCCGCCGGTGACCAGAATCTGTTTCGCCATGTCTCGCTCCGTGGTGTCTCGCTCGCACCACTAGGAACCAGGCGGCTCCGCGGAATGTGACAACCGGGCCAGCTGCGCGCCGACGAACCGGAGCTTGTCCGGGTTGACGACGATCTGGATGCCGGTGATCCGGCCGCCCGCGATGTCCGGCGCCAGCACCCCGATCAGGGTGGACGCGGACCAGCACAGTAACGCTGGCGTCCCGTTCACCTCGCGCACGGACATCGTGAGACCGTCGGCATAACGGCTGGTGACGGTCGCCAGGTAGCGCGCGACCTTCTCCGCGCCACGCACCGGCAACCGGGCGACACCGGGCGCGCCGCCACCATCGGTGACCGAGATGACGTCCTCGGCGAGCATCCGCTCCAGACCGGCGAGGTCACCGCCACGGGCGGCGTCGAGGAACCGCTCGACCAGCACCCGGTTCTCGGGGACGTCGTCGGCCGACCGCGGGAGCCGGGCATCGGACAGCCGCTTCCGCGCCCGGCTGTACAGCTGGCGGCAGTTCGCCTCCGACAGCTCGACCAGCTCGGCCACCTCGCGATGGCTGTAGCCGAACGCCGTCCGCAACACGAACACCGCCCGCTCCACCGGGGTGAGCCGGTCGGCGAGCACCAGGAAGGCCAGCGACACCGTGTCCCGCTGCTCGGCCGTCTCCATCGGCCCCAGGGTGTTGTCGGTGGTCAACACCGGCTCCGGCAGCCACGGCCCGACATAGCGTTCCCGCCGGCGCGGAGCCGACCCGAGCCGGTTCAGGCACAGGTTCGTGGCGACCGTGACCAGCCACGCGCCGGGTTCCCTGACCGCGCCTGGCTCGGTGCCGTGCCAGCGCAGGAACACGTCCTGAACGATGTCCTCCGCGTCCGCGGCCGACCCGAGCATGCGGTAGGCCAGCCCGAGCAGCCGTGGCCGCTGCTGCTCGAACGCCACGACCAGCGCGGACCTCGACTCCTCCGCCGGACCGTTCACAGCCGTGATTCTCACAGACACCGCCGCACGGGGCAGACCTCAGAGCGGCAGTCAGGGTCCCGCCGGTTGGCCTGATGATCAGCCTGGTGCGATAACGATCGGCCCCAGCGGGCTTGGAAGCGCGGCCAGCTCACGCAGCCGCTGGGGCGGGAAGTCGGTCCACGTCCTGCTGGGGTCGAGGGTGGCGTGCAGGTGCCGGTCGAGGAAGCGTTGCCAGCGCCGCAGTCCGTCGACGGCGGTGGCGATGTCGAGCTGCCCGGCTTCGACCGCGTCAGCGAACTCGTCGAGATCGAGCAATCGCTGATGGCGCCCGTCAGTGGGTACCAGGACATCGGCGTAGAGGTCCCGGACGGTGATCGAGTCCTCCGTGGTCGAGACGTGCACGAGGTCCACGTACCAGGTGGTCGGTCCGGTCTTGTCGCGGTCGATCCCGGGGGAAGACCGCCAGGCCGGAATGGACATGCTCACACCGAGGTCGAGCAACAGGAACACGCGCTCCAGCAACGTACCGCCAGGCCAGGGAACGAAGCTGTCCGGCAGCTGGAACTCGTAGGCAAGCGTGTCGTCGAGACGGACGCCGGGCAGCGGTCCGAACAACGGTTCCGGATCGCCATGAGCGCCTCGCCAGACCTCAACCTGTTCCATGAACCATTCGTACCCCGACTCAGCCCGAACAGCTGTCAAACATCAGAACCTACGGTTTGATGATCAGTTTCGCCGGTCTCCTGCTGTCGCCTGCTGACGTACCGTACCACCTGCGACATTAACAAACGGAAACGGTCAACATGGGAGTGTTGACCGTGATCATTTGTGGCCGTTTCCTGAGGGTAACTCGGGGAATGACCTTGCATCTACAGCGCACCTCGGCGACATGGCCTATCGCCGCGACACGATACCCAAGTAATCCTTAGTCTGACGACTGAACGATGCCAGAAGCGGCTGCAGCCAGCAAACTCGGACCAATCAAGGGAGAGCGACCCTGCCACTCGCCACCGTCGCGCCACACCGCTTCGATACCAAGCGAAGTTAGAAGGCCCACAAAGGCATCACCTATCGATTCGGAGAAGAGCGCCACTAGTGTAGGGTCGGGTCGCTTCAGTTCGCGGTAGCAGAAGTGTCGGTAAGAAAAAAGTTGTCCAATCGCTTCGCGTACTGCATTTTCAGCGTTCGCCCCGACCGTCTTCGCTTCAACGAGCCAGTGGTTAGTGGAATTCTCAACCGTGAGGTCGCACGGGTGAACATTGTTCGCCGCGATCAGTCCCGCTTTATTGACATAGCCGAAGAATGAATTTAGAAGCCCCTCATGACGCCGGCCCTTATTTTGGAGTTGTGCCGGCACGTGCACTCGGTACTCATCCGAACTCCTAGGGCGGAAGGCGGGCGGACGTGGAACGAACACTCGCCTTGCTTTCTCCGAGCCGGCCGCGGTATTCACGAGACCAGGAGTCGTAGCAAGGACCTCGCGTTTGATCTCCACACAGTCGCTATACAAAGCCAGGAAGCGCGTCAGGTCCGCGCGTAGAACTTCCTCGTCGGGCAAGTTTGTTGGATCATACTCGATGGCGGCAATGTTGCCCTCTTCATAGCCGCGAGGTAGGAACCGACGCGCCCCAAGGTTGATGGTTTCGAGTAGGTCTTTTAGCGTCGCGTCATCAAGGTTAGAGCGAATCAGAGAGCTCTCTTCTTGGAGTTCAACGAGCGCCGCACTCTCTGCTTTAACCCCCTTAAGGCCGCTATCTTCCGCATTCTTCTTGTGCTGTGTAGCACCCTGGTTCATACTGAGGTAGACTCGAGAGAGATCGGCTCGGTAGAGGTAGACGATATATAGCCCTTCCTGTGCAGTCGTCGTGACATCCGGATCTAACACCGCGATCCACGGAACGAGGGGCAAACTCTGCCCAGAGCCACTTACCAGAACCCTCATGCCAGGCGGAATCAGAGCCAGCATCGTCAGGCGAACCTCACGTAGATGCTTCTGCGCCTGCTGATCCTTACCGTTCTGGTGCTGATAGCGGTAGGTGTATACACCCGAGAGCGCGGTGTTGATATCCATGGCCTTAGCCCCCACGTGCCCGTTGATCGACAGCGACAGTACGTAGTGGCTTATCGACAGTTCACCCGTTTGCGTATCCGCCAAATGGGTGAACTTTGGGGGTATCGCCCACCAGGAGGGGCTTCCTGCCATCCCGTCGACCTGGCGCAGCCCGATCGCGCCGGGTCAAGGGGGCACCTACCTTGCGGCCGGCACATTGGGCTGGGTCTGCCCCCCTTGACGCGGTGCGATAGCCCTTGTGGAGGTCGACGGGATGGCAGGACGTTCCCCGGGGAACCGCAGCCGGACCGCGGTCCGGGCCATCCTGTTGGCCTGCCCGTCCGACGAGGACATCTCTTCTCTCTGTTCAGCGCGGGCTACAAGCTGCTGGCCCGCCTCCGGTCGGCCGGCGCGCGCTGGGACCGGCGCCAGCCGCACGCCCAGTGCGCAATGCAGGTTCTGCCATGAGCACAGCGGGCGCTGACAGGCGCCCGCCTTGAAGAAGCGCGCCGGGTACGAGTGGGTCACCTTCCGCACGTTCCGGAAGACCGTGGCGACGCTGCTGGATGCGGCCGGGCTCACCGCGCGCCAGATCGCCGACATCCTCGGCCATGCGCACCCGTCGATGACGCAGGACGTCTACATGGGCCGCGGTGCACCAAGCCGGGACGGTGCGGACGCCCTGCACGCCGCCCTCGGCCGCGAGTAGACCGGGGGTTTTCTTGGGGCGCGATCATGGACCGTGGGTGAAGGGCCTTCATGACCAGGCTGTTAGGTGGGCCGCCTGGGGCTCGAACCCAGAACCTACGGATTAAAAGTCCGCAGCTCTACCAATTGAGCTAACGGCCCCGCGCTTGCGTCATGCTACCGATGTGTCGACAACGCTGTCCGGTATGGGCATGTTCGTGGTCCAACCCACAGGTCAGAGCCGGTCGAACACGCCCTGACCAGGGGTCAGCACCTGCCGTGGATCATAGGCGGCCTTCGCCAGCGCGATCTGGGGGTACCTCGGCCCGTAGTGGGCTCGCCAGTCGGCGGGTGTCAGAGGGATGGCGCCGACCGGGTAGTGCGTGCCGCCCACCGCGCGGGCCTTGTCGTACAGCGCTCGGTTCGTGTCGAGCAGTCGGCGGGCCTCGGCGCTGTTCGGTGGGTCCACGGTGCGCAGGATCGCCAGCAGGAAGACCACCTCGTCATCCGGCAGGGTGACCAGCGGCCGGGTGAACCGCGCCCGGGGCACCGGGTAGAGCAGCACCACTCCGCCTGTGTCCGCCTCGGTCAGTACGTCGTGTACGTAGGCGTCCACCGCATGGTCCGGGACGAAGACGTTGAGCCACGGCGCCGGTAGCCGCAGTGGGGTCAGTTCGTCCACGGACTCGTTCACCCGGTTGAGCCAGTCGGCGTACGGCTGGTCGGTGATCTCGCTCGCGGCCGGTGTCAGGCCGGTGAGCAGCTCGGTGTCGTTCGGCGCGGTGGGCGGGGTGTGGAACGCGACGGCCTCCACCAGGTACTGCCAGCCGTCCTCGGCGGGGATCAGTTGGCCTTCCAGGTAGTTGAATCGGCCATCGGCCAGCGCCACGCGTTGTGCGGCGGTCATCGACGGCAGGTCGGGGTAGTAGAGGTGGTAGACCCGGGCGGTGGTCTCGGCGGGGACCAGTCGCAGGGTCGCACGCACGATGATCGCGAACTGGCCGAGACCACCGAGCACCGCATCGAACAGCGTCGGGCGAACCGTCGGTGAGCAGCGCAGCAGGCGGCCGTCACCGGTCACGACCTCCAGCTCCAGCACGGTGTCGGCCTGTGTGCCGAAGTGTGCGCTGGCGCCGCCGATGCCACCGACCGACAGCGTGCCGCCGACCGACAGGCCGAGGTAGTCCGTGTTCACCGGTGGGGTCCGGCCGGCCGCGAGGGTCGCGGACACCAGGTCCTGCCAGCGCACGCCGGCGTCCACCACCGCCCGGTCGGGCTCGACGGCATGAATGGTCGCCAACGTCCGGGAGTCGATCACCACGCCGCCATCGGCCTGCGCCTGGCCGAACGTCGAGTGCCCCTGCCCGCGCATCGCCACGCGCAGGCCGGTTCGGTTGGCGTGGCGCACGATCGCCACGACGTCGCGCACCGAACCCGGCCGCAGCACCGCGACCGGCCGGCGGTGCACGAGGTGGCCGTAGTCGTCGGCCGCCTCGGTCAGCGACTCCTCGTCGACGGCCAGGTCACCGTCCAGGTCGGTGAGCGACGCCCGGCCGGATGCCATCGCGGCACGCTCCTTCGCTGATCACCAACCAAGGAGACACACGTTACGGGCACGCCGGCGATCAGTACGCCGGGGCGAACGCGGGCGCCCGAACCCCGCGCGGCTGCTCCACCCTCGGCAGGTCACGCCTGGTCGGCAGGGAATGCCGAGCAACCGCCCGGCCACGGTTGGGCACCCGGTTGGCCATCGCGGCGGCCGGGATCGGCTCCGGCTCGACCCTGACCGGGCGGTCGCCCGGCGCGGGGTTGTGCCGCATCACGGTGTCGGTCCAGGTCACCACCGCGCCAGGACTGTCGATGCCGATCACGCCCATCAGCCGGCCGTCGTTGACGTAGCCGACGACGGTGCCGTTGCCCTTCTCCGGGGAGCCGAGCGAGATCGTCTCGGTGCCCATCTTCGGCACGCCGGAGGCCATGATCCGGATGCCGAACTGCTCGGTCCAGAACCGCGGCATCGGCGTGAACGGCTGCGACGCCGCCCGCCCGGCCAGCAGGTTCTCCGCCGCCGCGCGGCCCATCTCCACCGCGTTGAGCCAGTGCTCGAGGCGCCGGGGCTTGTCGTCGAACCGCAGGTTCGGCCACTGCGCGACGTCGCCGGCCGCGACCACGTCCTCCGCGCCGACCACGTGACAGGTCGGCTCGCAGACCACCCCGTCGTCCAGCGGCAGGCCGGAGCTGCGCAACCAGGACGTCGCCGGCACGGTGCCCGCGACCACGATCGCGCACGCCGCCAGCATGAACGTGCCGTCCGACAGGTGCAGCTCGATCCCGTCCGGGCGCGGCACCCACTGGCGCACCGAGGTCTCCAGCGCCAGGTCGACGTGGTGGTCGCGGTGCATGTTGGTCATCCACTCGCCGAGCTGGGGGCCGAGCACGTTGCCGAGCAGGTTCGGGCTGCGCCCGATGATCGTCACCTCGCGGTTGAGGTGCCGCATGCTGCACGCGATCTCACACCCGGTGAACCCGCCGCCGACGATGGCGACCGGGCCACGGCTGGCCCCCACCGCGCGCTCGATGTCCAGGGCGTCCTGCATCGTGCGCAGGCCGAGCACGCGCGGGTCGTGGTAGGGCACCCCGGCGATGCGCCTGGCCTCCATGCCGGTCGCGATGATCAGGCCGTCGTAGGCAAGGTCCTCGCCGCCGGGCAGCCGCACGGTCCGCTTCTGCGGCACGACGTACTGGACCGGGGTGTTCAGCCGCCAGCGCGCACCGATCTCGCGGTAGGCCGGCAACATCAGGTCGACCGGCTTCATCGCACCGGTCAGCAGCGCCTTGGACAGCGCGGGGCGGTGATAGGGCGGGGTCGCCTCACTGCCGACGATCGTGAGCTCACCGTTGAACCCGAGTTCGCGCAACCGCTCGGCGGCGCGCAGGCCGGCCAGTCCGGCACCCACCACGACCACTCTTTCGGGCCGGCTCATTTGCTCCCTACCTCCTGCAACTGGATAGCCCGCATGGGACAAGCTCGGGCGGCCGCCTGTGCGCCGGCCCGGCTCTCGTCATCCGGATCGCGGACGTAGCGCAACCGTCCGTCCTCCAGAAGCGTGAACAGTTCTGGTGACTCCATCTGGCAGAACCCGTATCGCTTGCACCGCTGGTTGTCCACGGCCACCCGGACCCCCCGCGCGACGCCGTTCTGGACCCCGGTCGGCTCCTGCACCGGCGAGGCCGCGACCGGGGCCGCGCCGAGCAGCCCGGCCCGGATCAGCAGCCGGGGCGGCAGGATCCGCAGGACGGTCAGCGTGACCACCGGGACCAGCGCGGTGAACCCACCGAGCCAGACCGTCGACAGGTGCCCGTTGGCGATGGCGCCGAACCACGAGTGCAGCACCAACATGGCCACCGCGGGATAGGCGAGCTGGTGGAACCGCAGCCAGCGCCGGTAGTTCACGAACCGCTTCAGCCCGACCCCGATGGCGATCGCGATCATCAACTCCAGGCCGAGGATGCCCAGCGTGTGCCGGAACAACCCGCTGAACGGCAGCGCGACGCCGGCGAAGGACAGCCCCTGCTCGCGCAGCAGCAGGAACACGATGGCGTGGGTCATCCCGGCGGCGATGGTGAACGAGGCCAGGATCATGTGGCCGGAGCGGATGGCCTGGTAGCCGGTCAGCCTGCGGATCCAGCCGGTGGCGGTGAAGATGCCCCAGCAGAGGGTGAAGCACATCAGGACATAGGCGGCCCTGGCGGAGAGGACGGCCACCTCCCGGACGCCGACATCGTGCCCCGGCAGGGCGAGGGTGATCGTCATCTCTCCGCGGCTCCGTGCGAGCTGAACGTCCTGACCAGGCCGAGGGTCGCGCCGAGGGCGAAGATCCCGAGGATCCCCGCGAGCGCGAGGTCGCCGCCGCCGAGCTGGTTCTCCGGGTTCTCCATGGTCCGGCTGGAGGCCTCGGAGAACAGTCCGTTGGACATCACGTGCCCGGTGCCCTCGAGGATGGTCATGTGCTTCATCACGATGTCGTTGGCCGCCTGGGCGAAGGCGCGGATGTCGTCGTTGCGGGTACCCGCCCGGACCTCGGCGATCAGGCCGAAGACGGTGCCGTGCGCAGCCCGCAGCCGGTTGGCGAACACCCGGTCGAAGTCGTCGCCGGAGGCCGCGGTGATCTCGGCCATCCACTGCTTCGTCTTCGAGCTCGCCTCGTCGGGTAAGTCGACGCCGAACTCCTCGGCCAACTTCTCGATGTCGACGTTGAGCTGGGTGTGGTCGGCGTACAGGGTCCGGCCGACCTCCTTGACCTTCTCGGAGTTGCCGCGTTCGGCGGCCAGCTCACCCATCGGGATCTCCCACAGGTTGGCGAACCGGATCGTGAAGAGGAACTCCCGGTCACGGGCGTCCAGCTCCTTCGATCCCACTGGTTGCCCCTGCTCGGCGAAGGCGAGCCAGGCCGCGGGGAACGCCGACAACAGGATCGCGACCAGCCCGACAAGCACTGAGCGAATAACCGCGCGCCGCATTGTTTTTCTCAATTCGGGGAATTAGTTGGAGGAATTCTGCCCGACAACGCTGTCGCTGTGTGGACCGGTCATCGAGCCGTACTCGCTGCCGTCACCCTCGCGCAGGTTGCAGGCACTCAGCACAGCCATCGCGGCCGCGATGACCACCACCAGCCCCACTGCCCGAGACCTCATGCCGCGACTCCCTTCCACCAGCCCGTCGTCGATCGACGCCTCTATATACGGGGGATAACGGCCCGGCGTTCAACACGGCCGCCACGTCAAAAGTGATGCAGATCACATTGACTGCGTCCATGGGATCATCGCGGCATGGGTACCTACCAGGGGCAGGCCACGCTGGTCCTCGGCGACCAGACGAAGATCGAGGGTCAGGCGTCGATCAGGACGAGCAAACGGTTGTGGGAGGGCACGATCGTGGTCGGCGAGGAGGACCAGGACCGCGCGCACACCGCGGCGCGGATCGAGCTGCCGACCGGGGAGAGCCGGGCGGTGGCCGCCACCGGCGCGGAGCCCGACGCCACCACCGGCGCGGCCGTGGTCTCCTTCGCGAGTACCGACGGGTGAGCTCAGGCCAGGGTCGCCAGTAGCACCCGGACCTCGGCGGCGTCCGGGTTGTCCAGCCGTTCCAGGATGGCGAGGGCCTGCCGCCAGCTCTCCCGCGCGCCGGCCAGGTCACCCCGCTCCCGGCGCAGCTCGCCGATACTGCGCAGCGTCGCGGCCTCACCGAGGTAGTTGTGCATCTCGCGGCGCATCGCGAGCGCGGTGTGGAGTCGTTCGTCGGCGTCGTCGAGCCGGCCGAGGGCGCGGTAGACCAGCCCGATGGTGTGGATGGCGCCGGCCACGCCACGCGCGTTGTCGGTCGCGCGTTGCAGGACGAGGGCCTGCTCGGCGTAGTCGAGGCTCTCGTCAAGGCGGTCGAGCCGGTGCAGCACGCCGGCCAGCACGTTGAGCGTCGAGCCCTCGCCCCAGCGGTCGCCGGCGTCCCGGCGGACGGCGAGCGCCTGCCACAGATAGTCGAGGGCCTGCTCGAACTCCTGCCGCTCGTGGTACAGGAAGCCGATGTCGAACAGCACCCAGCCCTCCGCCCAGCGGACGCCGACCGCGCGCCAGAGCGGTAGCGCGTCGCGCAGGCAGGTCATGGCCTCGTCGAACCGGCGCAGTTCCCGGTAGACCAGCGACAGGCTGGTCAGCATCCAGGCCTCGCCGTACCGGTCACCGGCCTGCCGGCTGGCGCGCAGGCCGACCTCGTGGCTGATCAGCCAGTCGGTGCGGGGATTGCGGTGGGTGAAGTAGGTGAGCAGGGCGCCGGGCATCCGCCAGGCGACGTCGCTCTCGCCGACGTCCTCGGCCAGGCGGGTCGCGGCGACCAGGTTGGCGCGTTCGGTCTCGCACCAGTCCCACGCCTGGTCGTAGTCGGCGAACGTGGGCGGCCGGCGGGTCGGGGCGGGGAGCGGGACCCGCTCGCGGTGAGGGGACAGCGCCTTGTCCGCGGCCTCGGCGGCGTGCAGGTACCAGTCGAGCATCCGGCGGGTGGCCTCGGTGCGCTCGTCGGCCGGCTCGTCGTGCTCGGCGCGTTCGGCGGCGTAGACGCGCAGCAGGTCGTGGAACCGGTAGCGGTCCCTGGCGACCTCCGCGATCATGTGCAGGTTGGCCAGCGAGTCGAGCAGGCGGCGGGCCGCGGCGGGGGTGTTGCCGGCCAGCGAGGCGGCGGCGTCGGTGCTGATCTCGGCGCCGTGGTGGAGACCGAGCAGCCGGAACATCCTGGCCGTCGGCGGCGGCAGCGCGCGGTAGGACCAGGAGAAGACCGCGCGGACCGTGGTGGTCTCGTCGTCATCGGTCGACAGCACGTCCAGCCGGTCGTGCTCGTTCGCGAGGTCGGCCGACAGGTCCGCGAGTGTCCACTGTGGATGGTTGAGGACCCGCTCCGCCGCGATCCGCAGGGCGAGCGGCAGGTAGCCGCAGCGGGCGGCCAGTTCCGCGAGCGCGGCCGGCTCGGCGTCGGCCCGGTCGGCGCCGATGATCTCGCGCAGCAGTTCCACGGCCTCGTCGGCGGGCAGCATGTCCAAGGTCACGCGGTGGGCTCCATCCCTGGCGACGAGGCCCGACAACCTGCTTCGACTGGTGACGAGCACGACGCAGGTCGGCGAGCCGGGCAGCAGAGGACGAACGTCCTCGGTACTGGCCGCATTGTCCAACACGACCAGCACCCGGCGCTCCCGCAGCATCGACCGGTACAGGCCGGTCTGCGCGTCGAGGCTGGTCGGGATCCTGGCCGCGGGCACGTCCATGGCGCGCAGGAAGCTGTCGAGGACCTGTGCTGGGCCGACCCGGGAGCGGAAGCCGTAGCCCTGCAGGTCGGCGAACAGGTCGCCGTCGGGGAAGCTCGCGCGGGCCAGGTGGGCCCAGCGCAGTGCCAGCGCCGTCTTGCCGACACCGGCCGACCCGGCGACCGCGGAGATGACCGCGGTGGTCGCCTGCCGCCGGCCGGGGAGCAGCGCGTCCAGCCGGTGCAGCGCGGCGGAACGGCCGACGAAGGTCGGCACGTCACCGGGGAGTTGGCGGGGAATCGGCCAGGTGGCGATCGGTCCGTGCCCGTTCACGCGGCGGCTCCAAGGGCACTTCTTGATCGACTGCGAACGACTCAGCGTGACACACCGAGTGCCCGCGGGGCCACGGTCCGCGGGCCGGCTACGACCATTGGCACCAACGAAATACGCCGTTAGGCAGGCGCCTCATCCGACGAGTCGGATGACCAGGGACAGCTCGGACAGTTCATGGATCTTCAGCGGCAGGTCGACCGGGGTGTCAGCCCACTCGATCCTGGCGGCGGTCCGGAAGCCGAGTTCCCGGTCCAGGAAGGACTTCTCGAAGTCGGTGGAATAGATGACCCGCCACTCCCGGCGGAGCATGCGCTCCTGGCAGAAGGCGACGAACTCGCTGACCACCTCGCTGATCTCCGGCGCGACGCTGTTGTTCCACGACTCACCGATGCTGACCATGTCGTGGCCGGTCGACACGCTGAGCTCGTGGGACTGCCAGTCGATCGACAACACGATCTCGGCGCGGCAGCGGCCGGTGTCGTCGAAGCCGTGCATCATCACCGCGGTGATCCACCGGTTCGTCAGCGCGCGCTTGATGGTCTCGAGGTGCTCGTCGCTGATGCCCGTGCCCCGCCGGAGCGCGGCGCCGACCTGGATCTTGATGAGGCTGAGTCGCGGAAGCGCGACGGTGCGCGTGTAGGTCCTGGTGGCCGCCATCAGCGCGCGCTCCCGGCGCCGAGGAAGGCCTTGAAGTCATGCTCCCGGACCACGTCGTCGGCGATCTTCTCGAACTCCGCGACGGATTTCTGCTCGATGATCCTCGGGTACTTCCCGGCGCGGGTCAGCGTGAGCGCCTGGCTGGTGCCCACCTCCGACAGCGTGCGCCAGAGATCGTGGTCGACCATGAGATTGCGGACGTGGGAGAAGAACGAGACCGGCTGGCCGTGATATTTCTCCCGCAGGTACTGGATGTCCGGCTCGCCGAAGAACGGCAGGATCGCGGCGATCGCCCCGTTCCGCTCCTCGGCGGTCGGCACCCACGACATGGCCACCATCCGGCCGGGGCGGACCATCGGGCCGTACAGGCCGGTGAAGTCGTTGCCGGTGATGATGATCGGCACTCGGTGGACGGGCTTGTTGTCCACACTTGTCGGGTAGTCGCACAGGTGCATGAGCTCACCGAAGACGGTCTGCCGGTTCACCGTGTACTGGACCAGGTCGCCCCAACTGCCAAGCGCGGTGTCGATGTCGTTGATGACGACGGCCACCCCGTTGAGCGTGGGGTCATCCGCGTAGGCGTCGCCGGCGGCCGTGTAGGTCTCGCGCAGCAGTTCGGCCGGCCGACCGGCGTCCGCGTTCTCCAACTGTCCGCCGGACAACAGGAAGGGGCGGACACCGGCCGCGTCGAGGGCCTTCTGGGTGTTGAAGGTCTTGCCCTCGCCCGCCGGTCCGCTGATGCCGAGGATCAACGCGGCCCGATCGGACACCGACGGGTTGTGGTTCTTGAACACGTGTAGATGAACTGCCCGGAGGAAGCGCTCCGGTAGGAAGTTGGTCATTTTCTGCGCTCCTCGATGCGTCGCGCCAGTCGGCTCAGTCGATCAGGCACCTTGTCGACCACCGGCGCCTCGCCCTGGACCCAGTCCTGCCCGGCGGTCGTCGGCTCTTCTCGCGTGGGGGGACCTGGTGGCGCTGGCGGCGGAATGTCCGCCCAGCCGTCGGGGGTGTCGGCCGCCTGGAGTTTCGCGGCGCCCTCGATCAGCTTGCGCCGCGCGTCGACCGCCAACCTGAGGCGTTGCATGATCTTCTCGCTGCTCTCGAGAGCAGCCGCGTCTCGCTCGACGGTGAACTTGTCCCGAACCAGCTTGGAGGACTTCCACTCCAGGCCGGGAGTCTGGTCGACGAGCAGGTGCAGTTCGGAAACAACGGAGTTCCGGATGGCGTCGAGCTGTTCGTCGGAAATTTTCGTCACCTGGCGCTGGCGGGCGAATTCCTCGACCTCCAGCTCCAGCTTCTGTCGCTGCAGCTGCTTGTCCGGCCCGTCGAGGAAGCGAAACAACAGCTGAGCGGCGATACCGAGCCCAGCCGCCGCGAGTTCGATCATCGTGTTACCCCATTCTGGGTAACCGTGCGCGAGTGGCCGCACGGACAAATGTCAAAACGGGTGTCCGTGAACCAGTCGCTCAATCAGGCGGCGTTGTTACAGGAGTTATTTCTAGACAAAAACCTGGCGATCCGCGAAATTTTTGGCCCGAAGCGCACCGAATGCCGAAGTCGGGTGCGGCTGGCCGGCCCCAGTCGCGCCAGGGCCGGCCAGTTCGGTCACACCGACTGTCGCGCGGTGTCCGCGAGCCCGGCCAGCGCCGCCGGCAACGGACCCCGGTGCAGCACGCCGAGCCGCTGCGTTGCCCGGGTGAGCGCGACGTACAGCTCGGCCGCGCCCCTCGGCCCGTCGGCGAGAATCCGATCCGGATCGACGACGAGCACGGCGTCGAACTCCAGACCCTTGGTCGCCGAGGCGGGCACCGTGCCCGGCACCCCCGGCGGTCCGATCACGACACTCGTGCCCTCCCGCCCGGCCTCGTCCAGGACGAACTCCTCGACCGCGCCGGGAAGTTCGTCCTCGGTCACCTGCCGCGCCCACGGCCCCACCCCGGCGGCCCGCACCGACTCCGGCGGCGCGACGGTGGGCGCGAACTCGGCGAGCACCGCGGCGGCCACCGCCATGATCTCGGCGGGCGTGCGGTAGTTGACGGTCAGCGACCGGTACACCCAGCGCCCCGGCACATAGGGCGCGAGCATGGTGTCCCACGAGGTGGCGCCGGCGGGCGACCGCCGCTGCGCGAGATCCCCGACAACGGTGAACGACCGGCCGGGGCAGCGCCGCATCAGCACCCGCCAGTCCATTTCGGACAGTTCCTGGGCCTCGTCGACCACGACGTGCCGGTAGGTCCAGTCCCGGTCGGCGGCGGCGCGCTCGGCGAGGTCCCTGGTGTCGGCCTCGACGAACCGGTCGGCCAGGTCCTCGGCGCGGAGCAGGTCCGTGGCGTACAGGTGGTCCTCGTCGTCCATCGAGTCCGCGCGGCCGATCAGGCTGTCCAGCACCCGGGCGGCGTACTCGGACCGCGCCTGGTGCTCCCGCTGCGCCAGGTCGTCGGCCGCGTTGTCCTGGCCGAGCAGATCCACGAGCTCGTCCAGCAGCGGGACGTCCGACACCGTCCAGGCGGCGCCGTCGGCGCGCGCCAACACGGGATCGCCGCCAGCGGCCGCCAGCCGGTCGGGCGACTCGTACAGCGACGCCAGCAGGGTCGCCGGCGTGAGGAGCGGCCAGAGCTCGTCGATGGTCGCGGTGAAGCGCTCGTCCTGCTCGAGCTCCTTGGCCAGCTCCGCCCGCATCCGCTCCCAGGCCTGCTTGTCGTCCCTGGTCAGCCAGCCGCGACCGATCCGGCCAAGTGCCCGCTCGGTGAGCACGTAGGTGATGATCTCGGTGAACGTCGCGCGGGCCTCGTTGTGCGGCAGCCCGCTGGCCCGCGCCTCCTCGCGCGCCCACTCGGCGGTCGCGGCGTCGACGCGCAACCGCGCCTCCCGCAGCCCGATCTCCACCGGTCGGTCCGGCAGCCGCTGCTGGTTGGCGATCGCCGCCCGGAGAACGTCCAGGATCGCCAGCGACCCCTTGAGCCGCGCGGCGTCCTGGCCGTCCTCCGCGGTGACCCGCAGCCCGGGGACGAGCTCGCCGGGCGTCATGAACACCACGTCGGACTCGCCGAGCGAGGGCAGTACCCGGCTGATGTGGTTGATGAACGCCGGATTCGGCCCGACGACCAGTACGCCGTGCCGCTCCATGCGTTCCCGCTGGGTGTACAGCAGGTAGGCGACCCGGTGGAGGGCCACCACGGTCTTCCCGGTGCCCGGGCCGCCCTCGATGACCAGCACCCCCGGGTGTTCGAGCCGGACGATCTCGTCCTGCTCGGACTGGATGGTCGCGACGATGTCGCGCATCCCCTCCCCGCGGGGGGCGTTGACCGCCGCCAGCAACGCGGCGTCCCCCCGCACACCCTCACCTGGCCGCCCGAACACCTCGTCGGTGAACTCGACCACTCGGCGTCCCCTGGTCAGGAACTGCCGCCGCCGGCGCATGTGCTCCGGGTTCGCGCCCGTGGCGGTGTAGAACGGCCGCGCGGCCGGGGCTCGCCAATCGAGCAACACCGGTTCGTAGTCGTTCCCCTCATCGAAAATCCCGATCCGGCCGACGTAGGAATGCTCGCCAGAAATGGCGTCCAAGCGGCCGAAACACAGCCCGTGATCGGCCACGTCCAGGCGTCGTGCCTCCCTGGCCGTGGCCCGCACCTTGTCGTCCCGTTCCAGCAGCGAGCTGTTCTCGTCCCGCAAGGCGGCCCTGAACTGGCCCTTCGCCTGTGCGCGCGCGGCGTCGAGCCGCTCGTAGAGCCCCGCCACGTAGTCCTGTTCGGACCGCAGTTCCTCTTCGTACCCCTGACTTGACACAGGCCCCTCACAGCGTTTAATCTGGTTTTAGGTTCGGCGAGTTCTTCAGTGGTTTTGAAGAGCACGCCGATTTTTTATTGTCTACCCTGTGTCAAGTCAGGTACCGCGTACTACGCGCGCGGCCGCTGTCCGACCGCGTCCACGATCGCGTGCTCGAAGACGGCGGTGTTCTCGGTCCCGAGGAAGACGTGGGTCTCCTGGTCGAAGACCAGCGTCACGTCGTTCTGGCCGGCGGGTTGGTCCCAGGTGAGGCCGACCCCGTACCGGCCGGCGCCGTCGGTGGCGTCCTCGACGATCTCCAGACCGGGGTAGTCGGCCATGACCTCGAACAACGCGGCCATCGACGGCGGCGACACGTAGGTCTCCTGGATCGCGAAGTGCAGCAGGACGTCGAAGTCGTTCGGCGCGCTCTCCAGGTACGCACGCATCCCGGCGGTGTCGGTCGGCAGGAGGGGGTAGGCCGGATCCGCGTCGCACGGCTCGGTCGTGCCCATGTCGTAATCGCCGCGAACGACCCGCCGGCGGCCGTCCTCGCAGCCGGGCAGCGGGGTGTCCGCGCCCTCCTGCCGGATCATCCCGTCGTGCTCGCCGTCGGCCGAGTGCCAGGCCTCGCGGGCGCCCTCGGTCGTCTCGCTGCGGGTGTAGACGAACTGGTCGGGCCGCGGCGCGACAGCCGGGAGCTCGCGGACGGCGTCGGCGGCCTCGTGGAGGAACGCCACCGCGTCGGCCGCCGGCGGCGCGACCCCGAAGAGCTCCAGACCGCCGAACGCGACGACACCCGTGATGGCGGCGGCGAGTCCCACCACCGTGACCCCCGAGAAGATCAGCCTTTTCCCGCTTGTGCCCGGCCGCTCGGCGGTGACGCCGGCGAGCAGCCGCTCCCGTGCCGGGGCGACGTCGGTCGCGGTCGGCAGCGGGGCCTGGTCGACCACGTTCCTGAGCAGGGTCATCTCATCCACGGTTGACGAACTCCTTCACGGTGAGCGCGGCGCGGACCTGCCGGCGAGCGCGATTGAGACGAGAGCGGACGGTGCCGACGGGGATGTCGAGGGCCTGCGCGACCTCGTCGTAGGTGAGGCCCTCCCAGGCGACCAGGAGCAGCACGTCCCGGTCGCCGCTGGACAGTTCGGTGAGCGCAGCACCGAGCAACTGGTTCATCGCCGCGGCGGTCACCTGTTCGGCGACCCGATCGGCTTCCCCATCGATGTTCGGCTCGGGCACGATCGCGGCGCGCAGCCGGTACTCCCGGCCGTCAGCCCGTTGCCGGCGGCGCACCAGGTTCGTGGCGATGCCGTACAGCCATGGCCGAGCGTCCTGGCGGTCGAGGTCGTACTTCCCTCTGGTGCCGAAGGCGGTCAGGAACGTCTCCGCGACCAGGTCGTCGGCCACCTGCCGCCCCAACCGGTGTGCCAGGTAGCGCATGATGTGCGGGGCGTGCCGATCAAAGATCGCCGCGAACCGTTCCGGGTCCCGCAGCGACCGCCTGATGATCGCCGCGTCGTCCTCGTCGGGTGGGGGCATGGGCTCCTCTTTCGCCGGCAGCAGGGTCACCCGCTATTCGCGACCCACGGGAAACGAGTTCACCCCCGGTCCAGATCGCCGCCTGGGCGTGGGCGAACCGGCGACGTCACCCGATGACCTCCGGGGCGAGCCAGGTCGAGACGGCCCGCCCCAAGGTCAGGTCACCAATGGTGCGCGACGTCGATCACGATCCGACCGGGCAGCGTGAACACCCGGAAAGGAAGGTGTGCCCGGACACCGAGGCCCACCGTCGTCGTCCCCTCCCAGGAGCCAGCCCAGGCGACCTGCCGGAAGGTCTGATAACCGTTGACATTCACCAGCTCCGACCGGTTCGCGTAGGTGTAGGTCGGCGTGAAGGACTCGTCATAGGCCGGTGCGTGCACCGAGATCGAGAGCCGCGCCCCGCCACGCAAGGCAATCGGCGTACCGCTCCCGTCCTCGGTCACAGTGTCCACATACGACACCCAGAAGCCGTTGGCCGACCCGTCGATGTCGAACACCAACCGGTCATAGCAATCGTGCTCGCCGGCACGCAGCCCGACCATCTCGCCGGTTGTCGTCGGCGACGCCGTCTTCGCCCCCGAACCCCAGGTGATCCCGCAGTACGGATCCGCCGTGGCCACGCTCGCCGGCAGCACTATCCCCATGACGGCGACCAAGACCGCCAACAGCAGTCCAGTTCTTCTCAACATCTTCATCGACTCCCCATCAAATCCACCGTGAAGCCACGGATTGCTTCAGGGGACGTGCGACGCACCGCGAGGTTGACCACCGTCACACCGCGTGCCCAACCAGCGCCAGAAGGGTTATGAATCGCAGCCGCAAAGCATGGCGATGTCATCCGGGTCCTGCGGTGCGATCGTGCACGAATGCCTCTCCTCGTCGGCCCAGCCCAGCCCGCCGGTTCACTGCGAGCCCACCGACAACCACACCTTGGCATCGACCATCGTCTGGAGTTACGGCCGTGGCGCGAGAGTGACGCCACGACCGTGACGACAGCATTCGAGTGCCCCGACATCCAGCGGTGGCACATACGGCGCATGGACACTCACGATGAAGCCCGTGGCTGGATAGCTGACTGGACGACGCGCTGGAACAACGAGACAGATGCCAGTTGGGCAATTGTCAACAACTGCGATGATCAACCGATCGGACAAGTCGGCCTACGCACCATCTCGCTGTTCGAGGCATCGGCACAATTGTCCTATTGGGTGCTGCCCGACGCCCGAGGCACAGGGGTTGCCGTGCGCGCCACGCATGCCCTGACGCAATGGATCTTCGATGTTGTTCACTTGCACAGAATCTCGTTGGAGCACTCGACGGCCAATCTGGCGTCATGCCGTGTTGCCGCCAAGCTCGGGTTCGATGTCGAAGGCACCCGGCGGAGCGTCACGCGCCATGCAGACGGATGGCATGACATGCACATACACGCGCGCCTACGCACCGACGACCGCAACTCAGGCGGATACACCGCGCTCGTCGGCTCGTAGCGCTGCGGCTCCACTGTCGGCATGGGCATCACAGCACCACGGGAAGTTCCATGAGCCCGTGGATGGGGACGCTCGCCCGCCACCTCAGTTCCGACGCGGGCGTGGCCAGCCTCATGTCCGGAAAGGCGGTGAGCAGACCGCGGAACGCGATCTCACCCTCGAGCCGTGCCAGGGGCGCACCCAGGCAGTGGTGGATGCCGTGGCCGAACGCCAGGTGCCCGCTGGCCGGACGGGTGAGGTCGAGCCGCTCCGCGTGGTCGAAACGGTCGTCGTCCCGGTTGGCGGCGCCCAGTCCGACCAGCACGGTCGAACCGGCCGGCACGGTCACCTCGCCCAACACGACCGGTTCGGTCGTGAACCGGAACGTCGACATGTTGACCGGGCTGCGGAAGCGGAGGAGTTCCTCGACCGCTGCCGGCAGCAGCGACAGGTCCGCCTTGAGCCGCTCAAGCTGCTCCGGGGCAGTGAGCAGGGCGAGCACACCGTTGCCGATCAGGTTGACCGTCGTCTCGTGGCCGGCGACCAGCAGCAGGAACGCCATCGAGACCAGTTCCCGCTCGCTCAGCCGGTCGCTGTCCGCACTGGTCTCGATCAGCGCGGACAGCAGGTCCTCGCCCGGGGCGGCCCGCTTGGCCGCGACCAGCTCGGTGAAGTAGGCGGCCATCCAGCTGCCGGTTGCTCGAGCCTGTTCCGGGCTGGAGTCCGAGATCAGGGCGTTGGAGTAGCGGCGGAACTCGTCGCGATCCTCCTGCCGCACTCCGAGCAGCTCGCTGATCACGGTGATGGGCAACGGGAACGCGAAAACGTCCAGCAGGTCGACCTCATCGCGGGGGGAGAGCCGGCCCAGCAGGTCGGCGGTGATCTCCTCGACCCGTGGCCGCATCAGCTCGATGCGCCGGGCGGTGAACGCCCTGGTAACCAGTCGACGCAGCCGGGTGTGATCCGGCGGATCCATCGACAGCATGTGCCGGCTCAGGTCGGGCGCACCGTCAGGGGTTGTGGCCGCGCCCGAGTCGGCACGGTTTCTCCGCACGGTCGGGTCGGCCAGCATGGCCCTGGCCTCCGCGTACCGGCTGACCACCCAGATGTGGTTCCCCTGGGACGTGACCACCTCGCTGGCTGGTGCCTCAGCTCGTAACGCGGCCTGGACGGAATGCGGGTCCTGGAAGAACTCCGGGGTGAACAAGCTCGCGGACGCTGTCTCGGTGCCGGACATGGGTCTTCCTCTCGTCTTCTGGTGGACATGCTGGCCGTTCAGGACTCGACAGCCCGGACGACGACCTTGCCCTTCGCCCGACGGGATGCGACGCGGGCGAAGGCATCGGCGGCCTGGTCGAAGTCGTAGGTGCTGTCGATCTTCACGCGCAGTGCGCCGCCGTCGATCAACGAGGAGAGCACGCGCAGGTCGTCGCCGCTGGGACGCATGGACAGGAACCGGTAGGCATAGCCACCCCGGCGGGCGCGGCGTCGTGGGCCGAGCGTGGCGAGCCTGAGCACGGTCTCCAGCACACCGGCCCGCCACAGGCTCATCGGGTAGTCGTGCCGGATCGATCCCGGGGTGGGCGTGGCGGACACGGTGACCAGGCGGCCACCTCGGGCCACGACGTTCGAGAGCGCCGCGGCTGAGGTGCCGCCGACCAGGTCCAGCACTTTGTCGAACCGGTCACGGCCGGTGTCGACCGCCTGGGTGTGGTAGTCGATCACCTCGTCGGCACCCAGCTCGCGCAGCAAGGGCGTGCTGCCGGCCGATGCCGTTGTCGCCACGGAGGCACCGGTGCGCGCGGCGAGCTGGATGGCGAACATGCCGACCGTGCTGGAGCCGCCCGTGACGAGCAGACGGTCCTCCTGCCGGACAGCCAGCGCGTCGCGGATCGCCTGCAGGGCAGTCGTTCCGGCGAGCGGGACCGCCGCGGCGGCGACGAAGTCGAGGCTGCGCGGCAAGGGCGCCACCAGTTCCGCCTCGATGGCGACCCGTTCCGCGAGCGCGCCGAGCCGTGCTTTGTCTGTACGGGCGAAGACGGCGTCGCCGACGGACAGCGAGGTCACCGCCGTCCCGGTCGCCACCACGACACCGGTGAACTCGTTGCCGGGCACGAACGGGAACCCGGCCGGACTGGCGAACCGGAAGGTGCCGGACCGCTGCAGGAGGTCGATGGGGTTCAGGCCGATCGCACGAGTGGCGACGACCACCTCGTGCGGACCGGGAAGCGGCTCGGACCGACTGCCGAGGCGGAGCACCTCCGGTCCACCGAAGCCGGTGATTTCGTAGGCGAGCATGCCGAATCCAAACTGGTGAGGTGGTTCAGGTGCGCCGAGGGATGCCGGGAAGCCATTGCCGCAGCAGCTCTTCGATCTCGGCGCTGGTCATCGGCGTGCGGAGATCACTGGTGTTCGGCGCCGCGCGCAGGCCGTCGATCACGATGCGCAGATAGCGCGTCCAGGCGCCGGGGTTCACTTCACGGCTGTGCAGAGCGACCTCGCTGATCATCGCCAGCAGCAGGGGTACGTCTTCCGCGGTGACATCCGGCCGCAGTGACCCCTCGGACACGGCGCGCTCAACCAACTGCCGGACCACGGGCATGATCCGATCGCGGATCCGGGCGAGGTAACGCGTGCCGAAATCGGCGCCGAGCTCGATGTCGCGCATGCCGCGATCGGTGGCGTGGAGCTCGGCGGCACGCTGCAGGAAGTTGACGAATCCCGCCCACCCCGTCGGCGCGTCCAGCGCCGCCTCGATCGCGATGGCGTGCTGTTCCAGCCGCTCCTCGAGAGCGGCTTCCAGCAGGAGCTCCTTCGAGGGAAAGCGGCGGTGGACGGTACCGACACCGACACCGGCCTGCTGAGCGACGTCGTCGTAGGTCGCGGACACCCCGCGCACCGCGAACACTTCCCTGGCGGCCTCGATGATGCGCTCCCGATTCGCCTGCGCGTCACGGCGCAAGGGCCGATCGGAACCGGTGGAACGCGTGGTGTCCATGCCAGGACGCTAGCAAATGGAACGACCTATTCCACTTGCTGATTCAGGCGCCACCGGCCGGCACGAGCCCGACGAGCGTCACCCGACGCCCCAAACAGGTGGAATGATGCATTCCACTTACCCCGACGTGACAGAAATCACGCCATCATCTGTCAGGCGCGTGCGCACCAGCCGCGCAAATGAGACTCGAAATGAGACCCCGCCAACCACAGACGTGCTGACGGAAACGCCCACCAAGTACGTTTCTGCTGGTCAGACTATGCGGAGGCGGAGGGATTTGAACCCCCGGACCCGTGAAGGTCTCCTGTTTTCAAGATCTACGCAACACCGTTCAGCGGTGTTCACCGAGGTACGTATCCGCAGGTCACAAGCCTTCTAAACCTCTGCGCGGGCGTCCGTGAACGGCCCTGAATGAGACCCCAATTGAGACCCTGGATCTCGACCCAACTCATACTCATGCGCCCTTCGTTGTGGTCCTGGCAAGCCCTGCTCGAGCCGGTACAGCGAGCAGTACCAGCGGCACACCAACCCGTGTCGGTTGCGATCCTCACCGGCCCGTGAGGGTCGGTGCAGCCAGGGCACACTCACCGTGGCGGGGTCCGAGACCGACGTGTCGCGATCCTCACCGTGAGGGTCGGTGCAGCCGGTACGCGTCGTACACCCGACACCGGACGATCACGTTGCGATCCTCACCGGCCCGTGAGGGTCGGTGCAGCGTGCGCGGTGCGCGATCCTCGCCGGACGGCACTACAGGTGGTTGCGATCCTCACCGGCCCGTGAGGGTCGGTGCAGCGCTGCGCCGCCCGAAGTCCGCGCCCTCACGCCAGGCGTTGCGATCCTCACCGGCCCGTGAGGGTCGGTGCAGCTACGCGCGAGCGCGACGACCAGAGCCACTGTCGCGATGGTTGCGATCCTCACCGGCCCGTGAGGGTCGGTGCAGCCGGTGCTGTAGCCCCATGCGGATGGTGTCGACCAGGTTGCGATCCTCACCGGCCCGTGAGGGTCGGTGCAGCCCTCACCCGCGCGGTGAACACCGCGTACCGCCGCAACGTTGCGATCCTCACCGGCCCGTGAGGGTCGGTGCAGCCCTCACCCGCGCGGTGAACACCGCGTACCGCCGCAACGTTGCGATCCTCACCGGCCCGTGAGGGTCGGTGCAGCCCGAGGGAGGTGATCCCAAGATGACGGAAAACGTCATGTTGCGATCCTCACCGGCCCGTGAGGATCGGTGCAGCGTCACCCATTCCTCCGACGAGGGGCGGTAGCCGTAGTTGCGATCCTCACCGGCCCGTGAGGGTCGGTGCAGCGCGCGCGCCGCCGAAGCGCAGGCCATCGCTGACGCGGAGTTGCGATCCTCACCGGCCCGTGAGGGTCGGTGCAGCGCGCGCGCCGCCGAAGCGCAGGCCATCGCTGACGCGGAGTTGCGATCCTCACCGGCCCGTGAGGGTCGGTGCAGCCCCTCGAGCGCGGACACATCACCGTCATCGGCGAAGTTGCGATCCTCANCTCGAGCGCGGACACATCACCGTCATCGGCGAAGTTGCGATCCTCACCGGCCCGTGAGGGTCGGTGCAGCTGGAATCAGTGGCCACCCAGGTGGCCGGTCAATCCGAAGTTGCGATCCTCACCGGCCCGTGAGGGTCGGTGCAGCTGGAATCAGTGGCCACCCAGGTGGCCGGTCAATCCGAAGTTGCGATCCTCACCGGCCCGTGAGGGTCGGTGCAGCCGAGATCGATCTTCGCCTTCCGTGCCTGGTCGGCGGTGTTGCGATCCTCACCGGCCCGTGAGGGTCGGTGCAGCCCGCCGGTCTGGCCAGTTGCGGCAGTGGCTCGACGACGGTTGCGATCCTCACCGGCCCGTGAGGGTCGGTGCAGCCCGCCGGTCTGGCCAGTTGCGGCAGTGGCTCGACGACGGTTGCGATCCTCACCGGCCCGTGAGGGTCGGTGCAGC